>JAPKCE010000671.1 GCA_028823075.1 Myxococcota bacterium | reverse complement strand
GCCGGCGCATCGCCGCGTGGATCAGCGAGAACCCTGAAGCACCGGCGGTTCGCGGCCGGAGTTGGAACCATACGCTCTTTGAGGAGCGGCGCATGCCTTGTGCCGCTGACCTCGCCGGCCTGACCGACAAACCGATCTATCTGACTCGCCAGGATGGGCATGCGGCTTGGGTTAACCAGGCCTTGCTCGATTCTTCCTCGGTCGGCGATGAGACGCCGAACCCCTTTGGTGGCTTAATCGCTCGCGACGCGGCGGGTAAGGCTTCGGGGGTTTTCATCGACACGGCCATGCCCGTGGTGGCGGCTCAACTCCCAGCTCCCAGCGGTTCTGACGTGGCTCGCTGGCTTGCCGAGGGCCTGCGCCGTTGTCAGGCTGCCGGGTTGACGTCGGTGCATGATGTCGACGTTCCCTTACAGAGTTTTGCCGAGCTTGAACGGCTGGACGCCGCAGGGGAGTTAGGGCTGCGAGTCTATGTTTATCTGCGCGACGAGCCGCGAGCCTGGGAGTTGCTGCGCGAGCGCGGCTTTCGTTGGCGCGGCGCCGGCGGCCGGCTCACCCTAATGGGAATTAAGTTCTTCGCCGACGGCGCCCTTGGCAGTCACGGAGCGGCGATGCTCTGCCCTTATTGCAACGATCCGGGGCGTGGCTTGGTGTTGCTCAGCGATGAGCAGCTGTGCGAGCGTGTTCAGCGTTGCCAGGACCTCGCTTTTCAAAGCGCCACCCATGCTATTGGCGACGCTGCGAACCGTTCGGTGATTTCGGCGATCGAAAAGCTTCGGAGCAGGCCGGGGTCTCCTCCGCTTCGCCATCGCATCGAGCATGCGCAGATCGTCGATCTCCAAGATTTTGATCGCCTATCACGCTGTCAGGCCATCGCCAGCATGCAACCCGTTCATGGAACCTCCGACATGCCCTGGGCGAAGGCCTATATCGGCGCCGAGCGCCTGCGTGGCGCTTATGCCTGGAAGCGCATGAGCGAGCATGGTGTGGCGCTCGCATTCGGCTCGGACGCGCCGGTTGAGTCGGTTTGTCCCTTGGCAGGTCTACAAGCCGCGTGGCGCGCCGAGTCGCGCAGCGCCAGCCAACCCGAGTCTTGGTTGCGAGATCAGTGTTTGAGCTTTGAACAGTCGCTAACTGGTTTCACTTCGGGTTCAGCCTTCGCGGTGCATGAAGAGAAGGCTTTGGGCCGTATCGAGCCCGGTTTCCAGGCGGACCTTACCCTACTATCGGCTGACCCCCGTGCTCAACGCCGAGGCTGGCTTGACGTCGAAGTCGTGGGGACAATGGTCGCCGGTGAGTTACTCTAAAGCTGCTGCCCGTGCCTTGCCGCAGCGCCCCGCCTATCGCCGAGCGGCTAGTCGGCGGCCATGCGCTCCAAAACATCGATCTGACTAATAACGCCAATGACTCGTTCCCCGTCCATGGCGAGCACGACTTTGCGCACTTTGAGTTGGGGAGCCAGAGTTGCAAGGGAGGTGTTCAGTTCGGCGGTAGCAAAGTTCTGGGTCGCCAAATCTTCTATGGCCGCTTCGACGTCTCCACCTGTGAGAAGGTGATCGAGTAGGTTGCTTTCATCGATGACACCGACGAGC
>JAPKCE010000670.1 GCA_028823075.1 Myxococcota bacterium | reverse complement strand
GTCGCCGCTCAGGTTCGTTTGGGTACAATGAAGCTCTTACCCGAGCTTAATTATATGCACGGTACCAGTTTGAACGAATCCGATGATGCGGGTAACAGCGCCTCGATTAGCGCCGGCCAACTCGCTTTTGGTCTGGGCTTCGTCTTCTAACTTCGGTCAAAAATAAGACCATAGCTCGCGCATGAACTAGACTCCCCAAAAGGGGATGCCTTTGCGCTTTACCGTTCGCACACGAATCGCTGTGGATTTGATCGCCGCGGTGAGCTTGAGCATGATCGCAGTGGGCTTTGCTGCCTTGCTGGCGGCTCAGCAATTGTTGCGAAATACCGGCGATGAGATGACCGAGCAGATGGCGAGCAGCCTAGCTGCCCAGGTTGGGCGAGTGCGCGTCGCTGGGAGGGCTTTGGATCATCCGGACAACCGTGTGCTTCTGGAAAGCTTTTTGAGCGCCGACGTCTTTGCCGGGCGTTCGGTATCGTTGATCGTGCGCAGCAGTGGTGGTGCTAAAGCCTGGGCGATCAATGCGGATGTCGGCGCTGATCCTTTGAGCGCTCATGTCGCTATTGCCGGCGGGGGCACCTTAGTACTGCGCATGGCCAATGCTCCAGGAATCGAGGCGTCTCGTGCCCTAACCGAGTTGTTGCTCAGTCTGATTCTCGGGGCTGTGGTGCTCGTCAGTTTGATCGCCTGGTGGTTACTGAGTCGTAGCGTCGGCAAGCCGGTAGCGCGCCTGATCGAGGCCGTTGAACGGGTTCGCTCCGACGCCACCGAACTGCCGCCTTTAGGCCAAGCCGGTTCTGAACTCGAGGCTTTGCATAAGGCCATCGATCGCATGCGTCTGCGCGGAGAAAGTGCGCGTCAAGAACTCGGTGATCGCCACGAGGCTCTGCAATCCGCTCATGATGACCTGTTGAAAGCAAAAAGAGCGGCGCAGCGCGCCGAACATTTGGCCGGAGTTGGACGCCTAGCGGCTGGCATCGCTCATGAGGTCGGCAACCCCCTTTCGGCCCTCCTCGGCTTTGTGCAGTTACTGCGCAGCGGCCGAATTCCCGAAGACAAACAGGCCGAGGTGCTCGATAGGCTCGAAGGCGAGCTTGAGCGCATACGCAGCATCGTCGGCGGTCTGCTGACCTACGCGCGCCCAGCCAGACCAACTTTAATTTCAGTCGATCTGCGCCGCGTTATCGAGCCTACTGTGGCCCTTGTTCATGCCGATAAGTCCTTTCGCTCGGTGGCCATCGATGTGGAGATCGAGCCCCAATTGCCCATGGCCCTTTGCGACGAAGGCGGCCTGCGGCAAGTGTTGGTGAATCTTTGTCTAAACGCCGCCGAAAGCTGCGCAAACGAGACCGGCTCCCGAGTTTTGGTAAGCGCTAAACGGCGCGGCGAGCGCATTGTATTGGCGGTTGATGATTCCGGTCCAGGCATCGAATCGGGAGTCGCCGAGACCCTGTTCGAACCCTTTGTAACGACCAAAGATGTGGGTAAAGGGACAGGTTTGGGCTTGTCCGTTTGCATGGGAATCGTGCAGTCCTGGGACGGCGAATTGAGCGCCGGCCCCAGCGATTTGGGCGGCGCCCGGTTTGAAGTCCAGAT
>JAPKCE010000669.1 GCA_028823075.1 Myxococcota bacterium | reverse complement strand
CGACTTCATATCCTCAACGCTCACCTCGCCCTCGATAACAACGAATTTAGCGTGATGACGGCTGACCATCTCTTCGAATAGAGTCAGTCCGGCATCCATCCCACGACCCATGATCACTTCGCAGCCTTCGCTCAAGGCGTAGGTGCCGCCCTGATACTTGCCACTAATGAATCTCAGTTGCCGAGCTTCGCTCATGGACGCTGCCCGTCTTTCACCACGGGCGCCGCAGGATACAACTCGGGTTCCTTAGGCAACTTCAATGGGGTCTTTGCAACGCGCTGGGTCAGGGCAGCGGACCAGAGTTCATCTTTAGCCGACAAAGGCTGCTCGGCGAACTCCTCACGCAACGAAGTCCAGCGGACTAGGGCCGCATGAGGTCGGCCCTGATCTGCCGTCCAATGCGCTAGAAACAGAGCTTGGCGGTAGAGCAAGCTGCGCGCAGCGCGCTTGATCTTGCGGACCTCGGCAGCGCGCTCATCGGCACCGTGTTGACGCAGAAAAGCGTTGGCCGCGATCAGCGTGCCGCGAGCATCTTCAAGGTCACGTTCATGAGGGGGCGGTAACAAGATGAAATCACCGGGCCGCTCCGACCAATTAGTGGTCACAATAGCGTATCGCACATCGACGGTTTTCGGATGCCCGGGATGCTGCTTTAAAAATCGAGTAAAGCCGGCAAGGGCACCTTCGGATTCACCCTGGGCAGCCAATGACAGAGCGTGGCCGAGTTCGGCCATCACCGCATAGCGGCTGAAGGGGTATTGCTCGATAACCGAGCTAAAGGTCTGCGCCGCCTCCATCCCGAGGTCACGCTTGAGTAGACTTTCGGCATGCAAATACAGCGCCTTGGCCTTGGCTCGGTATTTGGCGGGGTCGGTTTCCTGGTCGGCTACCGCCGCTAGGCTACGATCACGGCTATTCATGCTGCGGTCTTCAAGACCCATCATCGGGCTTTGAACCTGAGCGAATAGGAGCAACAAAGCCGGCATAACACAAACGCTCATTCGGGCCCCTTCTGCAGCGATATTAAGGCGCTGCGCTCCAACCAACCAATCACACCGCTGCCGCTACGGACTTCGATCCAATCGCCTTGAGTACCCACGACGCTGAGTAAATTACCCTCGGGAATTTCGAGGAGCTTGCGCGCTTGGGCATCGGGCCTTTCGCGCAAGGCGCCCTGGCGCCCTGCCACGGCCCGGGAATCGAGCGCAAGCAACAGGTGATGCAAGGCGAAGAGAAGCAGGCAAATCGAAGCCAGGTTACGATAGGCTCGAAACAGAGAGTCTGCCCTTTGGCGGCGTAACAAAGCCATAAATACTGCCAGTAAACCGATGGCGATTAGCGAGCGCAGAGGCAAACGAGTCAACTGACTTAACGGAGGCTCGGCGTCGTCACCGACCCCCCGATCAAGACGTGCCAGCAAGCGATTGATACGCACCGCATCGTCATCAGGGTCGTCGAGGGTCAGCCATTCGTAACCGCTGATGGCCTTGCCCAGTTGGCCGGCAGCATGTGCCGAAAGCGCATGATTATAGCGCCAAACCGCATTCTTCGGCTGCGGGTTCTGCTCGAGCATGTGTAGCGCTGCTGCCGCATCACCCT
>JAPKCE010000668.1 GCA_028823075.1 Myxococcota bacterium | reverse complement strand
AGGTGAAACGCATCGGCGCAAACCCGCCGATGGGCTGACCGTCTTCGACGTACAAACAGCCATCCCGAGTAAGCCCGGTCATGGTCGCTTTGGGGGGATCGAGCAAACCGTTAACGTAGTGAAAGCGATTCACCCAGATACCGCGCTTCATGCTGCCGACCAGGCTCTCGATCGTTGCCTGCCCGCCCGCCATATGGATATGGTTGATCTGTTCGCCGCCGGAGCCGTCGGAATGGCCCGTCGAAATGCAGCCTTTTCGTGCCCCGGAGGCTGAGGAGTGAACCACGTCACCTGCCTTACCAGCATCGATGAAAGTGACCCGCTGAGGGCTTCGACCCTCTCCATCAAAGCGACTGCTCAAACCCAAACCAAAAGGGCAACTGGCGTCGTCGAAGAGCGTGATGTTCGCGCCGGTCACAGATTCGCCGCGGCGAGCACCGACAAACGACGACCCCTCTTCGACGCTCTGTCCGGTAAAGGCGATTCCACCCATCCATTCCAGCAATTCTGCCACAGCATGGGGCTCAAGGACCACATCGTAGCGCCCGATATCAAGATCGACTCGTTTGCTGGCGAGAGTTGCCTTGTGAATAGCCTCATCGCAGAGCGCGTGGAGGTTTAGCTGGTCCAAACTCGAGCAAAGCGCATGGCTGTAACCCGAAGCCTCAGCTGTCTGGCCGATGAATTGCGCTTTAACGCTACTGCCCTCTTCGCTGAGCACGGCGCCGCGGCTGCTCAGCAACGTACGGCTGTTACTGCCACTCGAGACGCTGCCCGCGAGCAGCAACCCGTTCGACTTGGCGCGCTTTAATTGCTCGACGACGAGCGCATGCTTGTCGCCTTCGGGCCAACGCATTAATGCCTCATCGCGACCATCAAAATGGCTCAGGCTTTGCGGGTCGGGCAACTGCTCAAGCTCGGTAGGGCCGCGTTTGACTTTCGCCAAGGACGCCGCTCGCTCGACAGCATGGCGCAAACCTTCGGGATCGCAGCGCTCGCTGTGAACGATGCCCAAATGGCCGCCCACCAAAGTGCGTACGGTGACGCTACGGCGCTCGATGGCCTGATCCATGACGATCTGCCCGCCGCCATAGCGAAGATGGTGAACAATGCTGGTATCAACGCAAATATCCGTGGGATGCGCGGCAGCCAACTGGGCTGCCTGCTCGGCGATAGCTCGATCGGTACTCATTTATACGCTCCGAACTTGGATGTTACGAAAACGAGCAGGCGCGACACCGTGTCCAACGTGAGCGATCTGCATGGGGTCGCCCTTGCCGCAGAAAAACCAGCCCCAACTCTTCCAAGCTTCGGGTCCGCAGATGGCATCGCAACTTCCCCAAAACTGAGGGGTGTTTCCAACGTAAAGCGGGTTGCGATACATCTGACCGAGCTTACCGCCCTTGATCTCCCAGGCGATTTCACAGCCGAACTGAAAGTTCAAACGCACTTGGTCAATCGACCACGAGCGATTGTTGGAGAGTAAAAATGCACCTTCGGAATCGGCGATGAGATCTTCCAAAGAGCCGGCGTTTCCCGGCTCTAAATCGACGTTTGCCATGCGATCGATCGGATAACCCGCCCAGCCGTCAGAGCGTGC
>JAPKCE010000076.1 GCA_028823075.1 Myxococcota bacterium | reverse complement strand
GCTAAAGCGCAAGCGTTAGTGCAGGCGTCGCGGGCTTCTTGGTTGCCATCATCGCAAACCTCGCCAGCATCGAGGCGACCGTTACCGCAGCGCTCGATACGGCATTGGTCGTCGCAGCCATCGGCCGCCTCAACGTTGCCATCATCGCAAGCTTCAACACCCAGGCGCAGAATGGCATCGCCGCAGCGCGCCTCGGCGCAAGAATTGGTACAGCCGTCACGATCGCTCTGATTGCCATCATCGCAAGCTTCTCCTGCGTCGAGTCGCCCATTACCACAAACCTCGGCGCTACAGGTCTCGGAACAGCCGTCACCGGTATCGTCGTTGCCATCATCGCATTCCTCATAGTCCTCATCTTCCGGCAATCGATCGGCGCGCAGAACGCCGTCACCGCAACGCGCCAAAGCACAGCCCGCAGTGCAAGCATCTCGACCGTCGGTGTTGCCGTCATCGCATTCCTCAAACCCCGAATCACCAAGCGCTAAATCCGAACGAAGGATGGCGTCACCGCAAAGAGCAGGAGCGCAAACGCTTGTGCAGGAGTCACCGTCGTCTGCATTCCCATCGTCACAACGTTCATCGCCTTGAACCACACCATCGCCGCAAGTGGAGGGCGCACAGTCGTTGCATTCATCGGTCGGATCATCGTTACCATCATCACAGCCCTCTGCTGGTCCGACGACGCCATCGCCGCAATGCGCGACAACACAGTCATTAAGGCAAGCATCGTCATCATTTTGGTTGCCATCGTCGCAGGCTTCAAAGCCAAAATCGCCAGGTGTCAAATCGATGCGAAGCACGCCATCACCGCAAAACGAAGGGACACAATTACTGAGGCAAGAATCGCCGTCTAAGTCGTTTCCGTCATCGCAACCCTCAAAGTCTTCGCTGCCCTCAGCCAGATCAACGCGCAGGATTCCGTCACCACAATACGCTAACGAACAGTTGCTCAGACACGCGTCGTCATCATTGTCGTTTCCATCATCGCAGGCCTCGAAACCGTCAACGGATTCATCCAGATCACGGCGTAGAATCGAATCCCCGCAAATGGCGTTTTCACAACTATTAATACAAGAATCGGCGTTTTCCCGATTCCCATCGTCGCAAGATTCGCCCGTCTCAATAAGTTCGTTACCGCAGCTCGTTACAACCTCGCGCACGATCACCTGATCACCGCCGCAGGATAAAATCAGGGTTATACCTGAGACTAAAAACAGTCGATTCATAGGGCATCCCAAGCTCAGTCTAAAAGGCTCAGTAACGGCCAATGAGTGTTTCGCGGAAGGGGTAACAAAATTTCATCCCACCCTACGAACGAACCCGCAGACCGAGAGGATCGATCAAGGCGCCAAAGACCAGGCGAGCCGGCACGCTCTCGGTGGCGATTTCGAGTTCGTACGAGCCGGCTTCGAGAAAGGCGCGGTCGACCTTGATGTCTGGCTGCCGCACATACCCATATCCGATCCAAACGCCGGCGCTGTGAGCGAAGCCCGCGCTGCTCAGCCAGCCCACGGGCTCGCCGTTGCGCAGGATTGTTTCTCGCCCCCATAAGCGCTGCTTGGGGTCATCGATGACAAAGCAGGCAAGCTTCTTATTCAGTCCGTTAACACGCTGTTTCTCAAGCGCTTCGCGACCAACAAAGGCCTGCTCGGTCTTGAGCTTAACGGCCCAGCTTAACCCGGCTTCCAGCGGGGTATGATCGGGGCCCACCTCACCCGGCCAAGCGCGATAGCCTTTTTCCAAACGCAAGGTTTCAATGGCGCGGTAGCCGGCGTTAACGATGCCAAAAGCGGCGCCGGCTTGCATTAATAGATCATAGAGCTTGCCGGCCTGAGCCGTGGGCACATGCAATTCCCAGCCGAGCTCCCCGACATAGGTTAGGCGCAAAGCGCGCACAGAAAAGTCAGTCACACCAATCTCACGCTGCTGAGCGAAACCGAAGGCCTCGTTGCTCAGATCGTCGTCGCAAATCGCGCTCAAAACCTGACGCGCTTTAGGCCCCATGAGCGCCAACACCGCGTAATCGCCCGTAACGTCGCTCAAATGAGCATCGAGACCCGCGGGGATATTGCTACGAATCCAGTGGAAATCATGAGTCGAAAAGCCGGTGCCGGTGACCAGGTAAAATCGGTCCTGGGCGAGGCGAGCGACCGTCAAATCGCATTCGATCCCGCCTCGCCGATTGAGCATCTGAGTGTAGACCAATTTGCCGGGCGGCGCGGTCACATCGTTGGCACAGATCCAACTCAACGCCTGTTCAGCGTCGGCACCGCTCATTTCAAATTTAGCGAAGGAGCTTTGATCAAAAATCGCCACCGACTCTCGGCAGGCTAGATGCTCACGGCGCACAGCTTGTTCCCAGTTCGGTTCGCTAAACGAATAGCGATCGACTGGCTTGGTGCCGGGCGGGGCAAACCAATTCGGCCGCTCCCAACCGAGCTTCTCGCCAAAACATGCCCCTGCAGCCTGCAACCGGGAGTATAAAGGCGACACCCGTCTGGGCCGCGCCGAGTCATGCTCTTCCAGCGGCCAGCTCATGGTGTAATGCTTGGCGTAGAGCTCAAGAGTTCGCTCGCGCACCCATTCGATGTCCCCATGATGCTCGTGAAACCGACGGATATCGACCGGCCAAAGGTCCATTGTCGGCTCCCCCGCCACGATCCATTCGGCGAGGGCTCGCCCGGCGCCGCCAGCTGCGGCAATTCCGTAGGCATTAAAGCCAGCGCCCACATAAAACCCTTTGAGCGAGGGCGCCTCGCCGAGAATGAAGCTTCCGTCCGGGGTGAAAGCTTCGGGGCCGTTAATTAACTGGCGAACACCAGCATCGGCCAAAGCGGGCACTCGAATCAAAGCTTGTTCCATGAGCCCTTCGAAATGCTCAAAGTTGCTGCTCAGCAACGAGAAGATAAAGCCGCGCGGGATTCCCTGCTTTGCCCAGGCGATGGGATTTGCTTCGTAGCCACCCATCACCAAACCTCCCACCTCTTCTTTGAAGTAGATCAGACGATCGGGATCGCGAAGCGTCGGTAAATCACGTGTTATTCCGGGTATCTCTTCAGTGATCATATACTGGTGCTCGACCGAACAGACCGGCACCGCGACGCCGACCATAGCGCCGAGTTCCCGCGCCCATTGCCCGGCGCAATTGACCACCACCTCGCAAGCGATTCTGCCCTGTTCGGTGAGCACAGCAGACACGCGGCCTTCGTGAGTTTCGATGCCCGTCACGGCGCAGTTCTCGACGATGCGAACCCCGCGCTGCCGAGCTCCTTTGGCCAACGCCATGGTGACATCCGATGGGTTAGCTTGCCCGTCGGTGGGCAAAACTGCAGCGCCGACTAAGTCGGATGCGTCCATTAAGGGCCACAACGCTTGAGCTTCGGAAGGGCTCAGTAATTCGACGGGCAGGCCGAAACTGCGCGCCGTCGTCGCCTGGCGTTTTAGCTCGATCCAGCGATCGGCGTTGCAGGCCAGCCGCAAGCCACCATTTTGCTTCCATCCAGTGGCCTGTCCGGTATCCTCTTCCAGGTTATCGTAGAGTTCAACGCTGTATTTTAGAAGTTGGGTGATGTTCGCCGAACTGCGCAGTTGCCCGACCAAGCCAGCCGCATGAAAGGTCGAGCCGCAAGTCAGCTGCCCGCGCTCGACAACCAGCGTATCGGTCCAACCGAGCTTGGTGAGGTGATAAGCCACCGAGCTGCCGATGATACCACCACCGATAACCACACAGCGCGCTTGGGTCGGCAAGCTCGTCATACGTCGCTGATGCCTATGCGATTACGCCAGAGCACCAGCCCAAGCGCAAAGATAGCGCCGACCGAGGCACCGACGAGCAAACCAAAAACGGGGCCCAAATCACCACCGCTCGATTCGAACATGGCCGAGATGACGAACTCTTGAACCACGGCGCCGATGGAACCCATGCCGTTAATAATACCTGCCGCCAGCGCAGTCCCTCGGCCGCCAATATCCTGAGCCGCGGCTCCGGTCATCAAGGCATCGGGTCCATAAAGGGTGAAGCCGACCAAAGCGATGGAGATGGCAAACAGGGTCAGGGTGACTTGCCCTAAAAAGTACATCAGCAGACAGGCACCGCCCATGGCGATAAGAAAGTAAAAGCTAATCTTGGCGCGCCGACCATTAAAATACTTATCCGAAAGGTACCCAGCGGCGATGCAACCCGCGATGCCAAAAAGATCAAAGAGGGTGGAGATATAACCTGCCTCGTCGCCTTTGAGAGCATAGTTGGTGCCCAAAAAATACGGCACCCAAGACCACAGTGCATAACGGATAAATTTCACGAAGAAATAGAAACAGCCGACGAGTAAAACCGTGTTGAGGATCGTTTGGTTCCAGCCGATGCGCTGCATCCAACCGCCCGTCGCTTGGGACACATCCGTCGGGTCGGGACTGGTGTCGGGGTCAGCCAATTCCAAGCCCACGTCTTCTGGCGCGTTACGCTGGTTGAAGACAAAGAAAATGATGATCAAAAACAATGCGCAAGAGCCGCCAAAGAAGCTGTATTGAAAGCCCCATTTTCCCAGCGCAAAAGCAGCTAAACCGTTAGCGAGTACTCCGCCCACCTGAAAGCAAGTGGCCCACAGCCCCATCACCGTACCGCGCTCGCTACGCCGAAACCAGTTCGCCATGGTACTAACGGTACCGGCCCAACCCGTCGCTTGAGCTAGACCGTTGATCACCATGAACAGGATAAAAGTGGGAAGGTCGTTAGTTATTCCGAAGGCGATGTTAGCGATGAGCGAGACGCCCATGCCGCCGATGAGCAAACGCCGAGCACCAAACTTAGTCCCTGCGCTGCCTGCGAGAAACTGACCTACCGCATAAGCGACAAGGTAAGCGCTGCCAATCAGGCCCAGATCCGAAGCACTCCAAGCCATCGCATCACCCAGATCTTTTTTGGCGATATAGAAAGGCTTGCGACAGAAATAAAGTCCCACATAACAGAGCCAGGTCGAGGCGAAGATTCGTCGCCGCCACATGGTCATGACCGGGTTCATTTCGCTTAGCTGTTGCTCTTGAATCAAAGCACCACCACCTCGCCACGTAAACTCTGCTCGAACAACGATGTAAGATTCTCAGGGGTTAAGGCAACCGGGTTCGTTCCGGCAGTGGGATCTTCGGCACCCATACGAGCGAGTAAAGGGATCTCCTCGGAGATGACCCCTAGCGCCGAGCTGCTATGAGCAATTCCAAGACCGTGACGCAGACCGAGCACCCACGTCAGTACCGCATCGAAGCCGTCGCCCGGAAGGTTGAGAAAACGCGCCAGATGATCCATCCGCTCACCGATGGCCGGGCGGTTAAAGCCAAGCACATAAGGCATAAAGACAGCGTTGCAGAGCCCATGATGCGCGCCCAGCACCGCACCCACCGGATGGCTCATGGAATGCATGGCACCGAGCCCCTTTTGAAAGGCTGTCGCTCCCATGGTCGAGGCGATCATCATATCGGCGCGCGCTTCGATATCGTTGCCATCGACGTAGGCGCGTTCCAAGGCCACAGCCACTTTGCGCATCCCCTCCAAAGCGATGCCATCGGCCATCGGATGGTAGCCGGGAGCGCAGAAGGCCTCGAGATTATGACTCAGGGCGTCCATGCCAACTGCTGCCGTAATTTTTGCTGGTAAACCCACGGTCAAAGCAGGGTCGCAGATGACGCGAGCGGGCAACATATTGGCGTGGAAGATGATCACTTTCCGGTGTTCGTCAGCCTTTGTGATCACCGAACAGCGACCCACTTCGGAGCCCGTACCCGAAGTGGTTGGCACGGCGACACAGGGCACCATCGCCGCCTCGTCAACGCGGGTCCAATTGTCGCCGGAGTCTTCAAAATCCCAGAGGGGACGCTTCTGACCCGCCATCAAGGCGACGGCCTTGCCCACATCGAGCGCCGAGCCGCCACCAAAAGCAATGACGCCATCGTGCCCGTGCTGACGTAAAAACGTCGTGCCGCGATCCACACAATCACCCTCGGGGTTGCCTTGCATATTCGAAAACAGACCCACCGGAAGACCAGCTTCTCGACAGATGTTTAGCGCCTCTTCGACGATGGGCAGACCGGCCAACCCCGGGTCGGTGACCAACAGCGGATGACTCATTCCCAGCTCACGGCAGGCAGCCGGAAGTTCCTTGATGGAGCCTGGACCAAAGCGGATGGGCGTGGGGAAATTCCAATTACCGGATACGTTCATTGTCGCTCCTAAACGCTACGAAGATGAAAGGACTTGGGACGGGTTAAGTTCTCATAACCGATGCTTGAGAGCGTACAACCGCGCCCCGAATCTTTGACGCCGACCCAAGCCAAATGGGGGTCGAGGTAATCGCAGCGGTTCATAAAGACCGTGCCGGTTTCGAGTTCGCTGGCGAGCGCCAAGCCGGCATCTTGATCTTGAGTCCAAACACTTGCGGTGAGCCCGTATCGCGAATCGTTCATCAAACGCAGCGCCTCGGCGTCGCCGCTGACCTTCATAATACCAATGACAGGACCAAAGCTTTCCTCACGCATAATGGCCATCGAATGATCGACATCGACCAACACTTGGGGAGCCAAATAGACAGCTTCATCGGCGGCGGCGAAATTACTCTTCGAGATAAGCGCTTTGGCACCCGCGGCAAGCGCTTGGGCGGTCTGCCCGCGCACATGGTCGGCCGCCGAGGCTCGCACCATCGGCCCAAGGTCGCTCGAAGCCAACAGCGGGTCGCCTAGGGTATAAGCGTTCACCCCAGCGACGTAACGCTCAACAAAGTTGTCAAAGATCGTCTCGTGCACATAGATCCGTTCGATTCCGCAACAGCTCTGACCCGAGTTAAAAAATGCGCCTTCGACAAGATTCGGCGCCGCATGATCAAGCTTGGCGTCCGCGCGCACATAGGCAGGGTCTTTACCGCCGAGTTCCATACCCATGGCGATGAAGCGACCGGCACCCGCGCGGCTCACCGCCACACCGCCATCGACCGAGCCGGTGAAAGCGACGTAATCGACACGCGAATCAGCGACCATGCTCGCCACGCTGTCGTGGCTGCAATGGAGGGTCTGGAACACGCCGGCCGGCAGGCCCGCGGCATCGGCCGCCTGCTGCAAACGCTCGGCGCAGAGCGGCGTTTGCGCCGAATGCTTAAGAACGACCGTATTGCCAGCAGCCATCGCTGGAATGATGGCGTTAACCGCGCAAAGGTACGGATAATTCCAAGGCGCTAAAGTGAGAACGACGCCCAAAGGTTCGCGCCGAACAAAGCGAGTAAAACCGTCGATGGCTGTCGGTACGACATCGGCAAGCGCCATCCCGGCCTTAGCCAACATGGTTAAGGCACGATCTTCAAAACCGTCCACTTCCCAGGGGCTATGACTCAAAGGACGACCCATCTGACGGGTGATCTCTTCGGCGATGTCATCCTTGTTGGCGACGAAAGCTTCGACCATGGCGGTCAACGCCGTTATGCGCTCGTTCAACGGTGTCTTACGCCAAACATTTTGGGCGCCAACTGAGGCATCTAAAACCCGGTTAATTATAGTGTCCGAAGCCAGTTCACGCTCAACATACAAACTGCCATCAATCGGTGAATAACTGCGCTGAATGGGGTTCATATCCGCTCGCTTTTCGTTAGGGCCGAGCGTTACAAAAGCCGGCTGCAGTATTTGTCCTGATGGGCCAAAGATCACAAGAACTGCTTTGCAATACCAGACCGCTCGCTAACAGTTAACTCGACACCCCCGAACCCCGCTCCCCCGCCGCTCGTCGGGCGGACAATCCCGTCGAGCTTCGAAAAAACATTCTTAGGCCACCCGGTCCCAAGCCCCCTTTCGGCGAAGCCGCAAAG
>JAPKCE010000667.1 GCA_028823075.1 Myxococcota bacterium | reverse complement strand
AACAGCTGCATCACGAACTGCGGTGAGCGTACTGATCCGGAGGTAGCCGCCTGCCTTGCTAATACAACCGATTGCGGCGCTTTGGATGCTTGTATGCCGCGGCCGGACAGTAGCTTTTGTGGGCAGGCTTGCCGGCGCTTTGCAGCCTGCAGCGACAACCCAGAAGAGACCTTAGCGCAATGCACCTGTAATGATCATTCGGGCGGCGCCATGCGCTGCGTCGCCGAGGCTGCCGGCTGCGGTGATATCGAGGCCTGCCTGCGCGACGCGCCAAAGGAGGCGGGATGCCGCGGCGCCTTTGATAAGATGATCAGCTGCGAATACGCTGAGGAGGCCGAGCGGGCGCAGTGGACCCGCGGTTGCGTTGAAAGCATCGCTTCGCAACGCTACGACTGCATCGAGGAGGCGCCCTGCGACGTTTTGGTTGCCCGCTGTTTCCCGTTGGTGCCCTTTCCCGACTGCGGCGAGGTCTGCCGCCGTTACAAACGCTGCGCCGTGATCGACGAAGCAGCGGTCGCCGGCTGTACAACGACTTGCACGAACGACGAATGGAGCACCACGGCGCTCGCCTGCCTGGTACGAACAACCTGTGATGAAATTGTCGGCGCTTGTGAGGTGCAACCATGAAACGCTACTGTTTACTCGCCTGTCTTCTCGGTTGCGGCGTTACAGAACCGGTGATGGTGCAGCAGCGCTCGGTCGAGGCGCTCAACCCCTTCGCCGATTTAACCTGCGGCTCTCCAACTCTGCCCGGTGGGCTAACAGCCGAGCACTTCGATGCGCTGCCGATCCAGACCTTTGAGCAACTCATTGCCGAGCATGAAATCCAGCTTAGCGCGGTGCAAGAAGATGGTCTGCGTCGCGGTATCGCTGAGATTGCTCTCGTACCGCTTACGTACCCCGTGATTCACCCCAATGGCGTGCTGGAATTGCCCTTTAGCTTCAAAGAGCAAATTAGTGACTATGTTGCTTGGGCGCGCGAAAATTCGGATTTACCCGATGATTTGTTGCGCTTTGAGGCCTTGGTTGTTCATCAGGGCTTTCAGCCAGATAAAGCCAGCCAACAGGCGCTGCGCGACCGTTATTTACAGGCGATTGGCAGCGAGGGTGTAGGTCCCACCACGCGCCGGCGTTCGACGCATGAACGCGAAATGCTGCGTTGCAGCGCGGGCTGTCGGGTGGAGTGTCAACTTGTAGCAATCCACGCTAGCCCAGCCCGGACTTCGACTCGCGTCGTCAATAACCCCTCAGAGTGTAAGGCGGCTGGGCCTGAGACGGCAGAATGTCCTCATTTACCGGCATTTTACGGCTCCGCACATGCGAGCGAAGGGCTGACATATGCGTCTTGTTCCGGCCGATTTCACACGCTGCCAGCAGGTTGGGTCAACCCTCCAACTAATTTTACGCGTGAGGACTGCCAAAGGGTAATTTGTAACCGTGGCGACGTCGCTGTCACACCTAACGAAGCAAAGTCAGAGTGCATGCGATCAGCCAATGTTCAAACTGAGTGCACTTACCGAGGCAGTTGCGAAGGTAAACGGCTCCAGATGCTCGGTCAGGATATTGGCAGATTACAACCGAGCGCTGAGACGACCAAAAACTATTCTG
>JAPKCE010000075.1 GCA_028823075.1 Myxococcota bacterium | reverse complement strand
GACTGTTAAGAACGCCGACAAACCGGGACGAGATCATGTCGAGTCTCGGGCGGGTTCACGGGATTGACAACCCGCGTCAATGGGTTGTCGACCAACTCGAGGGCGTTGCTACAAGCTCGGTTGCCGATGGTGACCTTGGTTTGTCTAAAAAGGCGCTCAGCCTGTTGCGGGCGAGCCTTTTAAACACGGAAAGCTATGACGCTTCTTCGGTCGAGGGCTTTATTTTAAGTCAGCATCCGCTTTATGCTGCCTTGCTTTAGGGGTGCTGACCCAAAAGGGTTGTTGTTCCATCTCGGTTAAAATTCGAAACTCGCACAACCAGCGAGTTGGGGTTTTGAATCCCTAACTGAGAGCTTAACACCTGAATAAGCCCGGGGCAAAACGACGCTTTTGGCTCTAAAACGCAATTGTTGGCAACTCGCATTAAGTACTTTTTAATCTGCTTTCTTCCTTTTGGGCCAGGGGGTGCTTTGAGCGGTATAAGGCCGTCGTTTGTGCGCCTAAAGGCGCGCTCATAGCGTACAGGGAAAGCCTCGGCCTGAACGTACATGCGATACGGGGTTAGCGGGTAATAGTTCCGTTGAAAGCCTGCTAAAGCCAGAGTTCCGAGCACAGTAGACAAAGTGGCGCCAAGCACGAGTTTGTTTGGCCGGCGGCTTTCGTTTGCTGCTTTAAGGGGGGATGGCTTGTTCCACAGAAAAATGAACTGAAGCAGGATAAACTCAAAGAAAAGAATGTTCTGAAACCAGAAAACGAGCCCGTGAAAGAGGATGTACACGCAAGGTAATACTTTGCGGAGTCGCCGTGAAACCAGAATCATCGGAGCGGCTAATTCCGCCGACAACACCAAACAGGCTGCGGCCAAAAAAAATCCATCCGGGAGGTTGTAGGCGCCGACAATGCCACCTTCGCCATATTCAATCGTTTTAAGCCCACCACGTAACATACGGGCGCGCATGCTATTGGCGTCAAACCAGCTGCCGCCGCCGCTGATGAGCTTGGAGATGCCCGATGAAAAATAGCAGAGACTGACAAGGGCCCACAGGCAAAACATGGCCCAAGCATCGTTTTTTGAGTGTGATTCGGGCTGATCCAAACACTTATTTTTCCAGTGGGACAAACTGTAGGCCTGGTCGCAATTCGATAGCGCGAGAATCGGTAGCATCAACAACAGGACATGGTCCGAATGGTGGAAGGTGCTCATACAGCGCACAAGCCCGCCGATGAGTAACAGCGATGGAGTGGCGAGCCATAAAGCGAGGCGGGTTTTATAGCCGATGAGGACGCATATGAGGGCTGTGGCGGCCAATAGCTTTAGACCGGCTAAAGCCAAGGGGCTCGAGAGCAAAGCCTCGCCCAAACCGAGGTGAAACACCCAAGTCATGATCCCGTTTGGCCGCGCCATTGTCGGTGGCAGGTGATGAAGAACTTGGAGGTCCTCAAAAGCCAGCCCGACCAGCAGCATCCCTGCCACCAAAATGCGGGTTAGGCCCAGACGTTGAGCATCGCATTCGTTAAGAGCGTCTTCGAGTCGGCCTGAAATATTGAAGCGCCGCTTAAAGCTCTTCACTAAGCCCCATCATCTCCCCACCCTTTTGGGTCTTACTGCGCGCCTTGGGCACGGTCCCAGCGATAAATGGAACCCTTGTGCCGGGTCCCGGTTCGCCGGTCCTTGGGTTGATCTCGGCGAATTCGACGCCCGACGGTACTTTGAAGCGCCCTGGGTCGGTGTCGGCGACGGCGCTCTTGGTGTAGGCGCGCCAGATCGGCGCCGCCGTGCGCCCACCGGTCTCGGATCGGCCGAGCGGTCGCTCACTGTTGTCAAAGCCAATCCAGACTCCGCTGACTAGGCGAGGAGTGTAGCCGACGAACCAGGCATCGTAGTTGTTGTTGGTCGTCCCCGTTTTTCCCGCCACTGGGACCCCGTCGATGCGTGCCCTGGTGGCGGTGCCGCGGTCGACAACCTGTTTCAGAAGGTAGCTCATAACGTAGGCGAGAGCCGGAGAGATCACGGGTTCGCTGTCGTTATCGAGTTCTCGTACGAGGCGGTCGACGCGCTCGCTACGGCTAGCCCAGACGTCCCGGTAATCGGCTTCGTCGCGCAGCACGGTGCCGCTGCCGTCGGTAATTCGGGTAATGAAGCGCGAGCGCGGTGAGCGCCCTTGGCGGGCGAATAAGCTGTACACCTGAATCAGTTCCCAGGGGATGACGCAATGGCTCCCCAGAGCCACCGAGGCGTCGACGTGCAACTCCTGTTTAATACCTAAAGTCTTGGCCCAGGCCACCACCTGCTTGCCGCCGACGCGTTCGAACAGGTCGATGGTCGGTAGATTCATCGAGCGAATCAACGCTGTGCGCAGCGGCACGTCATGGCTGAAACTCGAATCATAATTACTTGGTTTCCAGCGCACGCCGGTATCGAAATCATGGCGCACAATGGGTGTATCGCTGAGTAGCGTCGCCGGGGTGATGATCTCATGCGCGGCGCCGCGCCGAATACGGCCACCAAACTGTAGGGCGGCCGAGTAAATAATCGGTTTAAAAGCGGAGCCAGGTTGGCGGCAAGCCTGAAAAGCGCGGTTAAACTGACTGCGGTCAAAGTCGTAGCCCCCCACCATCGCCACCACATAATCTGTCTCGATATCTTGGCTGACGATGGCGCCTTCGACCATGGGGTCTTGCACAACGCGCGCTCGTAGAGCCGACTTTTCATGACGCAGCACGACGCGCAGCAGATCGCCAGCCTTGAGCACGGCGCGCAGGTCGTTGGGGTAGTCGCTTTTGCTCAAGGCATTCGCCCGCGCCGTGCGCATCCATTTATGTTCTTTGAGCAATAGGGGGAAGCGCTGCGTTCCGACAAGAACCTGGGCATAACGCCGGCTTACGGATTCGACCACAGCGACATGTTCTTGGTCCCTCTTTGGCGTTTTGTCGCCGAGTTTGTTGCGTTGGTAGGCGCCGGCGGCAGCCTCAATTTGGGTTTCCGGCACGCGCCCGATGGGTCCCCAGAAACCCATGCGTCGATCAAGCCGTTCGAGGCCTTCTTGCAAGGCTCGCCGCGCGGCGCGTTGGCGCGTCACATCGATGGTGGTCTCGATCAACCAGCCGCCTTTTTTGAGAACCTTTTCTTCGCCAAATTCGCTGACCAAGTCGCGCCGCACATGTTCGGTAAAATAGGGTGCAACGTCGCTAAAAAGGTTCTCTTTACTGCGCACATGCTTCTCGGCCTCTTCAGCTTTCGCCTGCTTCATTTCGCTGGCGTTAATATAGCCTTCTTCGACCATGCGGCGCAGGACATAGGCTTGCTTAATGCGCGCTGCTTTCGGGTTTTTAACAGGTGAAAACCGAGACGGCGCAGGCGGAAGGCCGGCCAGCAAACTCATCTCGCCAAGGGTCAAGTCCTCGACGTTTTTGGCAAAGTAGCTCTCGGCTGCTGCTTGTACACCGTACACCCCTGCGCCTAGATAAATCTCGTTGAGGTAGAGGTAGAGGATCTCTTCTTTACCTAGAGCGTATTCCAAGCGTCGCGCTAAAATCGCTTCGCGAATTTTGCGCCCCAGACCGCGCTCAGTGCCTTTCGCGTAGCCGATGCGTCGCACCAGCATCTGTTTCGCCAGTTGCTGGGTGATTGTCGATGCACCTTGGCGCACTTTGCCGGCGCGCAGGTTAACCAAGGCGGCGCGCAAAATGCCTTTGGGGTCGATGCCGTCATGGCTAAAAAACGCTGTGTCTTCAGCGGCTAAAAAGGCTTGAATTAGCCGCCTTGGGATGCGCCGATAGGGCACGACGATGCGCCGTTGTTCGGCGAATTCACCGATGATGCTACCGTCGGCCGCGACAAAGCGGGTAATGGCTGGCGGATCGTAAGCGCTAACCTCGGCGATCTCCGGAAGGCCTTCGCTGTAGGTTTGAAAAAGACTTAGGGCAAAGGCCGCAGCGCCGAGCGCCAAGGCCGGCACGAGCGCCACGAGAGCGCGAGCGGCGAGCCCGAGCAGGCGCATAGTCTAGCGCAGGCCCGCGTCGGCTTCGAAAGCGGCGATACCGCTTGCGGTGAGCGGGTGGTTGAGCAGTTTGAGCAGCACATCAAGTGGGACGGTGCAGACGTCTGCACCTGCTAGCGCAGCCTGCTTTACGTGCTCGGGGCTGCGAATGGAGGCCGCGAGAATCTCGGTCTCAAATCCATAGTTATCAAAGATAATACGCATCTCTTCGATGAGCTCCATGCCCGATGAACAGATGTCATCGAGGCGGCCCAGGAAGGGGCTTACAAAAGCCGCACCGGCGCGGGCGCAGAGCAGCGCTTGGACGGGCTGGAAAATAAGCGTCATATTAACGGCTATACCGCGCTGCGAGAGCGCCCTGCAAGCCTTCAAGCCCGCGGCGTTTGCTGGCAGTTTAACGACGATATTTTCGGCGATCTCCGCCAAGGCTAAACCTTCTTTAATAAAAGTGTCGGCATCGGGACCCAAGGCCTCGCCGCTTACGGGGCCATCGACCAAAGCGCAGATGGTCTGCAAGGCTGAGTCGCGCGGTAGCCCAGCGCGTTTGATGAGCGTCGGGTTGGTGGTCACACCATCGAGCAGCCCAAGGTCGGCGGCCTGTTTTATTTGAGCTGGGTCTGCAGTGTCGATAAAGAATTTCATAATTTCGGGTCCTTATTCTTGTGCTTAGCTAACGTTGTTTGGGCGCGAGGGCCAGACATGCTTGGTGATTTCTATAGGCTCTGGGTAGGCTTTGTTAATCGCTTCGGCTTGGCGTTGGAAATCAGCAGCAAAAAAGAGTTCATAATTGGCTTTGCTGTACAAGTGTTCGCTCGATTCGAGCCTATCGGTGAAGAGCAGCCCGTCGAGGTGGTCGAGTTCATGCTGCAAGGTTCCCGCGCTCAAGCCACGGGCCCGCAGGGTGAGTGGCTGACCTTCCGGGGTCATGGCCGTCAATTCAACCTGCGCGAAACGTTCAACGCGACCGCGCAGGTCAGGCACGGACAAGCAGCCCTCGATGACCGAAACCGTCTCGTCCCCAAGAATGCGAAGCTGTGGGTTGACCAGCACTGTGAGCGGTATTTTAGGTTTGTAAGGGTAGCGTGGGTTGTCGTTGACCTCGATGACAAAGACCCGCTTGGCGATACCTATTTGGGTGGCGGCAATTCCCGCACCGTGGCGCGCCCTCATGGTGTCGATAAGGTCTTCGATGAGCTGTAAAATCTCGGTGCTTCCAAACTCATCTTGAGCGACTTCTTGAGCGATTTCACGCAGCTTAGGATGACCCAGTTCGAGTACGTTTCGAATCATAAATCGACTCCAATCGCATCGCTCAGGTGAGCGAAGCCGTCGCGCTCGAGTAGGCCATCAAGTTCTTTTGCGAGGCGCCCCGGTAGACCCGGGCCGGCAAAGATTAGGGCGCTATAGATCTGTACTGCGCAGGCGCCCAAACGAATGCGCGCATAAACTTCGTCGGCGTCGCCGATGCCACCCACCGAGATGAGCGGCAATTGCCCACCAAGGCGCCGAGCCAGATGCTCGGTGACCTGGCGAGCTCGCAATGTGAGCGGCGCGCCGCTGAGCCCGCCAGCGCCCAGCCCCTCGATCTCAGTTTGGCTCAGGCTGAGGCCGCTTCGAGCGATTGTGGTGTTGGTGGCGATGAGGGCATCGAGCTTACAGCGCAGCGCGAGGTCGGCGATGGCGTCAAGATCTTCGTTTGTTAGATCCGGAGCCACCTTCAGCGCGAGCGGTTTCGGGTCTTTTAATTTTTCGATAGCTGCCTGCACCCCTCGGATTAGGGGTTCGAGCGCTTCGATCTGTTGCAAGTCGCGCAGGCCTGGCGTGTTCGGACTTGAGACGTTAATCACCAGATAGTCGACATGCGGACCCAGGGCGGCGACGCTTTGTTGGTAATCCGCGACCGCATCGGCGTTGTCGGTTATTTTTGATTTACCGATGTTGCCACCTAAGGGGCAGGGAAGTTGGTGGTGCGCCACGCTGCCCGCCGCAGTCTCGCAACCCGGATTGTTAAAGCCAAAGCGGTTGATAATGGCTTGGTCTTTGATGGCGCGAAACAAACGGGGCTTGGGGTTTCCCGGTTGGGCGTGGGCGGTGATGGTACCTATTTCAATGGCACCAAAGCCCAAACCGGCAAGGCCGCCCGCAGCGCGACCATCTTTGTCGAGTCCAGCCGCCAAACCGATAGGGTTAGCCCAAATACCGCCCAGTAAACTCTGGGATAAGCGCGGAGTACTGGGCATTAGTATCCGCCTAATCAGCGGTGCCAAGGGTGCGCAGAGGCGAGCCACGAGCATGCCCAAATGATGAGCGGTTTCGGCGGGAAGAAGAAAGAGAACGGGGCGGATCAGGCGGTACAAACCGGCTCCTTACCGCAGGCAGCTTGGACGTTTTTTTCCGTAACGCTCGCGGTAGGGCACATACACCATGCAACTACCCTGGTGGCAGACTTCGTCACAGGTGCCGTAGCTTTTGGCATGCTCTAGGGTCGGTGCATGTCCGGTTTTGGTGCTAACGACGCGATCGTAGGCTGTATCATTTTCCGGACGCTCATCGCGGCTGTGAAGGCTGGTTACGAGGCCGTCGGGAACACCTTTTGCCCACATGCCCTGGCCTTGGCTTTGTGCGCCATGTTGAAGCGACATGCTCGGCGCATCGCCGGGGCCGTCGATGGAAAAGACATGCGCTAAACCCTGCCTGAGCAAAGCCTTTTTGAGCTCGGGGCAGGAGACTAAAAGGCGTCCATAGCCACCGCCGCCCGGCAGTTGTTTACAAACCCAGCCTTGGGCCGCGGCCACTGTGCCCGCTTTTTTTGCCAGGCCGTAAAGCTCTTGCGGTGTCCACTGACCCCATCGATGCACGGGTCCATAAGACTCCAGCGCGTTGAAGCCGGCAAGTCGCGCATTTTTGCGCTTACCACTCAGCGTTTTAAAACTAAAAGTATCACCGTCACCCCAACGAACTCTGAAAATACGCCCTTTCAGAAGAACTTCGCTGGCTTGGGGCTGTTTCGGCTGGGCGCGTTGTGGCACCTGGTTGAGCGGCTCGTCGGAGTCCACGTCCATATTTAGGGGTGCGCTGCTGCACGCAGCGATCAAAACCAGGCCTAGGGTTGTTGGTGCTTTTAAATACATGCTTGGCCTCGCCTCAAATCGGCGGCAACCTTGCGCGACCTTGGCGGGTTTGAAAAGTCGGCGGGGCGAAGGAGACGCGATCGATGAACGAAGAACTTCTGGAAAAGGTGCATGCTTGGATGGCCGGCGACCCTGACGAGCAGGATAAACACGAGCTAGAAAGCGCTCTTGATGCTGGCGACGAGGCCCTGTTAAGTGCCCGTTTTGCGGGGCGTCTGAGCTTTGGAACGGCTGGGCTTCGCGGCCCGATAGGCGCTGGACCAGCGGCCATGAACACTGCGGTTATCCGTCAGACCTGCCATGGCCTGGCCGATGTTTTATTGGCCACCGGCGCCGCGCCGAGTCGGGGTGTGGTTGTCGGTTTTGACGCGCGTAGGCGCTCTCAAGATTTTGCCGTCGAGGCTTGCGCTTGTTTGCGGGCTCGCGGCTTCGCTGTGTATCTCTGGGATCAAGCGACGCCAACGCCAGCGACTCCCTTTTGGCTTGATCGCCTGGGGGCACTGGCGGCTGTCCAGGTTACCGCGTCCCACAATCCTCCGCAGGACAATGGGTTTAAGGTTTATTGGGATCATGGGGCGCAGATCATCCCGCCGGTCGACGTTGATATTGCCGAGGCGATTGAGCGCCACGCCGAAACGCCGGCTCGCCAGTTAGCGAGTTTAGATGCCTCGGTCGAAGGGCCACTATTAACGATTCTCGCCGATGAGCAACTCGAACTCTACCATGCAGCGGTGAGCGC
>JAPKCE010000666.1 GCA_028823075.1 Myxococcota bacterium | reverse complement strand
GCTCACCGAGAACGTCGATATCGTGCCGACCACCCTCAACCTGCTCAATTTAGCGACCGCCGAAGCTCAGTGGGATGGGCGCAGTTTAGTGCCGGCCATTTTCGGCGAAAACATGCCCGAACGAGCAGCTTTTGCGGAGGCGTTGCCCGATCCGAACACGAACGATCATGCCTGGGCAATGCTTCTCGGCGAACATAAGATTATTCACGACATTAAGCGCCAAGTGCAGACCATTTACAATCTTTCTGAGGATTCACAGGAGAAGGCGGGGCGTGAACCAAGCAGCGCTGAAGATCAAAATCTGGTGCGTTTACTCAATGCCCACCGTTCGGCCGCGGTGTGGATTAACAAAGGTAATTACGGGGGCAAGAAACCAAAAGACGCGCCGCCGAAGCGTCCGAAGCCGGACCGTATTGAGGGCGAGGTACAGGTCCAAGTTGGGGAGTATTTTAAGCTCACCCATTACGCCTTACTCGATCCACCTCATGCTGGCGCACGGCTGCGTTTACGTCTCAATCTGACGGTTTTAAAAGCGTTTACTGGCAGGCTTAACGCGATGGTTCATCTAGACGGCCGAACCCAAAAGGGTGAAAAAATCTTTCTCAACCGCGATCAACCGATCAAGCCAAAACCAAACTGGGAGGTCGGAGAAACGCGTGAAATTCTCGTTGATTTCCTCATCCCAAGAAATGCAAAAGGCGGACAAATAAGTGCATTTTTAGGGTTTTTCAAACCCGGGAAGCGGAAGTGGAAAGCCGTCGGACGAGGTGTCGATAAACGCGGTCGCATCGCGACCATGCGGATCACCCTACGATGAAGGCCTCGGCGCGTTTGAGGACCTCTTGGCGATTAAGATCACTCCAGCCGTAGCGCTTTAAAAGCCGATACAACCGAGAACGGCTCATCTCGAGTTGGCGAGCGGTTTCGGTGAGGTTCCCATCGGCAGCGCAAAGCCCCAGCGCCAAGCGCATGCGGTCGTCGACCTGACTGACTTCAGTACCCGCGTGGCGCTTTGGTTTGAGGGCTAAGTCCTGCGCGTGGATCACCGGACCTTCCGTTAAAATAGCGGCCCGTGTGATCAGGTTGCGCAGCTCGCGCACGTTTCCTAGCCATTCCTGCTGCGCCAAGGTTTTTAGGGCGCTAATGTGGAAACTCTTGCTCGCGTCGATAGCGCTCAGCAGATGGGTCGCTATGGCCGAGATATCGCCGCGCCGGTCGCGTAAAGGCGCGATGGTTAAAGGAAACACCGCCAAACGATGATAAAGGTCAGCGCGAAAGTCCCCTTGCTCCATCATCACATGCAAATCCCGATGCGTGGCGGCGATGATACGCACGTCGACAGGCCGCTCTTGCGGGTCGCCTAGACGGCGAATGCAGCCCGACTCCAAGGCGCGCAAGAGCTGCACTTGGACCGCCGCCGGCAGTTCCCCAACCTCATCGAGAAATAGAGTTCCGCCTTGCGCCGCACCAAAGGCACCCACCCGGTCGCGATCGGCACCGGTATAAGCGCCGCGCAGGGCACCAAACAATTCGGCACCCACAAGGTCCGGTGAAAACGAACCGCAATTAATCGGCACAACGGCGCCGCTCCGGCCGCTAAATTGATGCAGC
>JAPKCE010000665.1 GCA_028823075.1 Myxococcota bacterium | reverse complement strand
ACCGCTCGGTGGCGAGCCTTTGAGCGTTGATGTGCGCATCATCGCCACCAGCCACGAGCCGCTTGAACTGAAGGTCGAGCAGGGCAGTTTTCGCGCCGATCTTTACCACCGTTTGGCGGTGCATCTTATCGAGGTGCCAGCTCTTGCAGAGCGCCTTGAGGATATGGACGCGTTGATCGCCGATTTGGCGCCTAGTCTTGCTGGAAACAGGGCTCTGTCTCGACGCCTGCGTTTACAGGACTGGCCGGGTAATGTTCGTCAGTTGATGCATTTTCTCGAAAGGCTGCACCTTCTTCGTCGCCCCGGCGAGGCGCTCATGCCCTTAGTCGAAGCGGAACTCGAACGTCGCCCGGGAGCTTCGGCTAGCGCCGGACCTTGGCTCGCTTTGCCCCTGTCCGAATTGGTTAA
This sequence comes from Myxococcota bacterium, assembly GCA_028823075.1. GTDB lineage: Bacteria > Myxococcota > UBA4151 > UBA4151 > UBA4151 > CACGMS01. Next base: position 1,206 of record JAPKCE010000665.1, on the reverse strand, counting down.
TCGCCGAGTTGCGGCAAGTTTGCCGGCTGACGAAGAACTACCAGAAGAACTGTACAAAGAGGTGCTCGCCGAGATGGAGCGCGGCCTTTTTAGTCTCGTGCTTGAGCGGGTAGGCGGTAAGCAGTTGCGCGCTGCCAAACATTTGGGGATTAACCGCAATACCTTGCATAAAAAGCTGAAGAGTTTGGGCATGTTACCCAAATGAAAAGTGGCATTTACCTCATCTGGGATCTGCCCCTGGCGGTCGATGATCCGGAAGAATTCTTCGCTGCACTGAAAGGTGATTTACCCTGTGCTGTGCAGCTTCGGGCCAAGGGGTACGACCAGGTTCCCAGTTGTCTCAATAAACTTATCTCTGCCTGTCGGCGCTATCAGGTTCCCCTGTTCATAAACGATCAACGAGCCTGGTTGCGCCCCGGAGTCTGCGGAATTCACCTGGGTCAAGGCGATGGAAGCAGCGCCGGGTTCGAAGGTTTTGAGGTAGGGCGTTCGACCCACGACTTACAACAGGTCGACGAGGCTACCCGCGATCCTCAAGTGAGTTGTCTGGGTTTTGGGCCCGTGCTTGTCACCGCGAGTAAAAAATCTGCGCTGCCGCCGCGCGGTTTAGCTTTGTTGCCAGAAGCGGTTCAAATGGCGCGAGGTAAGCCGCTGATCGCCATAGGAGGAATCACCCTTGAAACGCTGCCTCAAATCAAGCGCTCCGGTTGCCATGCGGCTGCGGTGATCGGCGCCGTTTGGCGCGCCCCGAACCCCCAAGAGTCCTGTCGTCGTTTGGTACAAGCCTGGCGATTTTTATGAGCGTTCTTCTCATCGGTGGTCTGGACCCGCTCGGGCGTGCGGGCTTGCTCGCTGACCTGCAAGCCTGCGCAGGTTTCGACACTTATGCGGTCTGTAGCGTGCTTACCGCCCAAGATGATGAGCGTGTGAGCGCTATGCTAACACCAAGCGAAAGCTTTGCTGCTCAGCTCGCGTCGGTTTTTGCCGCAAACGAGATTATAGCCGTTAAAACAGGCTGGCTGGGCAATGAAGAGCAGGTTGAGATCTTGCTTAGCTGTTTGCCAAGACAAGCCCTGCTCGTCGTCGATACTCTGTTTCACACCAGTTCGGGATTTTCTGTCTACGGCGATGATATTCGAGCCCCAACCTATCAACGTTTGCTGAAGCGCGCCGATCTGATCACCCCGAACATCCCGGAAGCAGAAG
>JAPKCE010000074.1 GCA_028823075.1 Myxococcota bacterium | reverse complement strand
TAGAGCGCCGAAAAATGGAGCAATATCAAGTAGTAAACCACGATCAACAAAGCCGAAAACCGGACCCATAAAGATTCCGACAACGATCAGCCAAACGACGTCTGGAACGCCGGTGCGTGCGAACACGAGTTCGCCGATGACACCGATCAGAAAGACGGCGGCGATGCACAGAAGAAACAGCTCGACGGAAGCCATCGACTAAGTGCTCATATGCTTGGAAAGTGCGTGCGCTTGGTCCTGAAGAGCGTCGTCAGCCTCGGCGTGTGCTCGAACGGCGTTGCACTTTTTAATACAGGCCGCTTTGTCGCCGCTATGAGCAAAGCCCAGCGCCATGTTCATGAGAATCTCTGGGCGTTCACCGCCCACTGCAACGGCCCTCTCGAAAAGTGCGAAGGCCTTGTCCAAATCATGCAAGGAGCTTTGCGTCACATGCAAGCGCCCCAAATCACTCAAGGGCTCCCACATCTGTGCGTCACCGGCGATAGCTTGCTGGTAATGGTGTACCGCCCGCCGCAAAGGCTCATCGCCGTCTTGGTCCTCGATCAGCGAGGCCAGTTGATAATGCAAAACCGCGTCCTTCGGAGCCAGCTTCAAGGCGTTATTATAAACCGACTCGGCCATCTTAGCGCGCCCGCCGGCAACGTAGCAAAGCGCCAAATTCCCCATGGTCGTCGCATCTTGCGGGTTGCTGCGGCTCAGTTCTTCGAGGTGATGGGTCGCCAAATCGACGTTGCCCTGAGTCAATGCGGCATGCGCCAGCAATTCTTGGATACGTTCGGTCTGCGGCACATGGCGCAACGCGTTTTGTAAATTAACCACCGCATCGCCGACTTGGCCAAGGTTGATCAACACCGTACAAAGAACGATCCAGGGCTCTTCTTGAGTCGGGTCGGCTTCGACCGTAGCGTGCAAAGCCTGTATCGATTCATCGAAGCGCTGGAGATCGCTGAGCAGACGAGCGCGTACAAACAAGAAGGCCCAGTTCTTTGGCTGGTCAAGGATGGCGGCGTCGGTATGCGTAAGCGCAGCTTCGAGTTCACCGCCGGCTGCGAGGCAACGCGCCAAACCAAAGTGAAGGGCGCCGTCGCTAAGCCCAGCATCGATTGCAGCTTGCAACTCGGGTTGCGCCTCAGCCTGACGGTTGAGTTCGTACAGGAGAATACCACGATAACCGCGCGCCATGGCATGAGAGGAATCCGCTCTCAATGCTTTTTCGACGCTCGCCAATGCGGCAGGGAGGTCACCACCGGCTCCCAAACTTCGAGCTTGTCCGATCAGGGCTTCGACGTCGTTAGGGTTTGCGCTTAACGCGGCGGAAATAAGACGGGACGCCTCATCAAGGCGTCCCGCAGAAAGAAGTTCATCGATATTTAAGCTCATGAAAGCACCTTTTATTACCAGTGGCATTTAGCCATACCCGCCCCTGAACTGAAAGCATTAATAACGTTTTCGCCCGCTTCGACTGCCAGATAACCCGCGGCTGCAAAGGTTGAGGTAAGAACTTTAGGCGACCAGGGTTGCGGCCGGCAACAGAATTGCCCATCACATCGCCACCTAGGGAGTTTAGAATATGCGCAGACTACCATTTATCATGGCTATTCTCAGCTTGGTCGCTGCCTGCGATCCAGCTTGGGAAGAACGCAGCACACAGATGCGCTGGGACCCAGCCGGCGACTTCTGGTCGCTGCCGATCCCCAGCGACATGCGCATTCAAAAAGACGGCACCTGGGATTTGGAGAAATGGCCGGGTGACTGGACGGCGTCTATGGTCGCTATGTGGTTGGCTGCTGGTGAAGAGGCTCTCGACGGAAAATGGGGTCTGTCGTCGGGTGTTTTCGTCCACAGCTCCGGAGTGATTGACGCGACCAGTCTACCGCAAAGCCCCGAGGCCAGTCGCCTCGCAGGTTCTTCGGTTTTTCTCGTTGATATCGACCCATCCTCCCCGGACCGAGGCAAACGATTTCCGCTCGAGACCAGTTTTGACACCGAGGGCGACCTGTACGCGCCCACGAACCTGCTCGCTGCCTTGCCAGTGCCGGGTTTTATCCGCCGCCCGAACACCCGCTATGCACTGGTTGTCACCGACGCCGTGAAAGACATCGATGGTGCAAGTGTAGGGCGTTCAAAGGCCTTTCACGAAGCATTTGAAGATATCGAAGGCGAAGAGCTAGCCCGACAAAACTTCAAGGACCTGCGCGAACAACTCGAACTCGATGGTGTGGACAGCGACAAAGTGATCGCCGCCAGCGTCTTTACGACCGCCGACCCTTCGGCCCTCACCCAACGTCTAGCCAACTGGTCGGAGACCCAACCCTTGCCCGAAATGAGCCAGGCCTGGACACGGCGAGAGACCCAATACGAAGGCGCTTCCTATATCCTTTATACGGCTCGCCTCGCCATGCCGCGCATCCAACTCGGCAATCCGCCCTTCGCCCGGGCCGACGAAGGTCGCATTGCCTGGGATGCAAACGGTAACCCGGACATTCAGCGCTACCAGGATATGCGCGTTGTCCTTGCGCTGCCCAAGTCGGAGCAACCAGCGGCCGGTTTCCCCCTAACCATCTACGCTCATGGATCGGGTGGTGAATGGATGCAGGTCATTAACCGCGGCCCGCAAGAAGAACGCGATGATGCGCCGGTCGCCGAACCTGGAACGGGCCCTGCCGAATGGATGGCGCGCCGCGGCGTCGCAGCTCTGGGTTTTGATTTCCCGCTGCACGGCAACCGCAACAGCCCCCCCGACACGACAGGGCTCATGCTCTACAACCTAACCGGAAACGCCGCGGGGTCCATCGCCAACTTCAATGCCGCAGTGATGGAGCTCACCCTGCTCAGCCGCTTGATGCTTGAAACCTTGGTGCCAAGTAACATCGCTGACGGGCTGGACCTCGGCGGGCAAAGCGGGGCCCATTTCGACCCCGAGCGCCTCAGCGGCATGGGCCAGTCGATGGGCTCGACCATCGGCGTCAACTGGGCTTCGGTCGACCCGCGCCTAAAAGCCTTCGTGCTCTCCGGGTCGGGTGGTTTGATGGCCGAAATTGCAACCGCTGCGGTGGAGCCCTTCGACGTCGCCGGCGTCCTCCAGGCAGTTCTGCAACCCGGCCGCCGGATGCAGCGAAACCACCCCCTGATACACGCCATGCAGAACGTCTGGGATATGGTTGACCCGGTGATCAAAGCCCAGCGCCTTGTCGCCGACCCTCTTCCGGGAATTCCAACAAAACATATTCTTATGCCCGCTGGGGTTTTGGATGGTTACTTTAGCCCGCGCGCCGAGGCAGCCTTGGCCGTCCACCTAAAAGCTCCGCTGGTCGGCGAGGAGGTTGAACCCTTCTTACCTTGGGCGCTGCGACTCGATGGGCGCGAGGCGACGACCTACCCTGTGAAGAATAACCTCAACGGCCGCACAGCCGCGGTGATCCAATACGCCGCGGATAATACCAAGGGGCATTACGTGTTGTTCAACCAAGAGGGTGCCCGCTTTCAATACACCTGCTTTTTAGCGAGCATCGGCACGCCAGAAGGTGCGCGCATCAGCGCTCCTGCGCCTCTCGACTCCGCATGCCCGTAGGCGAGCGCAGCGTTAGCCGTTGACGATTCGTCCATCGGTAAAAATGGTCGCTGCGAAGCGTAATGCTTCGTTTTCCGGGTCCTTAAAGCGCACATGAACGCTCTTCGCCTGGGCGTCGAAATCCAATGTTGTCGTCGACATGCCGTGATGTAAAAACGCGAACTGACCTTGGCCAAAGATGCGTGACCTCTCAGCTTCCGAACCTTCTTGAAACAGATAGCCAATGGGGTTTCCGCCGTTGGCGCCCGGACCCACGAGCACCTCAAAAATAACGGACGACGGGCCTTCGGGTTCAAGCCGACTGACGCCGCCACAATGAAAATCACCGCCGACGACGAGCACGCCCTCGATGCCTTCGGAAGCGATAAAGTCGAGCAGCTCTTGACGCTGCGCCTGATAGCCTTCCCAGCGATCACCCTCAACGATCATGGCCGGCGGCCAATTGGTCATGGGCACCGAATTGGCGATCACCTTCCAGACGCTTTGACTCGCCTTAAGAGCCTGTTTTAACCAGTCCATCTGAGCACGGCTCAAATAGATGGCGTCGGCATCACGCCGAGTCGCCGGCTGGCGTTCACTACGGCAATCAAGCACAAAGAACTCGGCGGTGTCGCCCCAGGTGTAGCTATCCCAAAAGCGGTCGCCGCCCAGGCGCGGTACGGCGATGGTCTCAAACCAGGCCTCAGTGGCGATACGGCGTCGCGTCTCGCCCGTTTGATAATAGGTGCCGGAGTCGACGATCTCATGGTCGTCCCAAGTGGCGTACATTCCGCAGGCCGGAAGCAGGGCGCGGTAGCCAGGGTCACTAAGCGCTTCATGCCAGCGCTGGCGATAATCTGCCTGGCTGCGTGCACCATCATTGTAGCTCATATCACCAAGCTGCAAAAACAGATCCGGCTGCTCTTCTGCCATCAACTCTAGACTGTGAAAGGGTGCGTAACGACGGTGCGTGCATGCGGTCGCAACCACTTTTATCGGCTCGGCGCACCCCGCTGCAAAGGCCGTTCGAAAGCGACCTGCTGTGCTACGCCTCGTAACGCCATCATCAGCCGCTGCGAACCACGCATAATCGTACCAAAGCCCGGCCGACAAGCCTTGCAAATCGACCTTAGCGTAGCCCTCTGTCAGCTCAATCTCGCGCTCAAGGACCAAGAAACGTTGTTCATCACCGCCGCGCCACACCTTGAGCTCGATGCTCTCAAGCCCGAGCGCATACCCCCAAAGCAGCACCGAATCGGAACGCATCGCGCCGGCCTGCGGCGGCAAAGGGAACAGGGCCTCATCGAGAGGTGTGAGCAGCGGGTCCAAGCCCAAAGCTTCGCCCCCGTCGTCCGCCTCTTGTCCACAGGTCGACGGCAACTCAGGTTCGTCCGGCGTCGAGCAGGCGCTCAACAAGCCCGAACCGGCAACCACCGCGACGCTGCTCAAGCGTAAAAACTCGCGACGACCGAAGGGTGATGTCATGTTCTCTCCAAAACTGCCTGCCCGCCGGCTCATCGAATGGGGTCGAATTGATAGCAAGGAACTTATCATTCCCGGCTTTTCAGCTGCGCTCTATCGGCATTCGAAGAACGCCCTAATGGTCGCTAATCTCAAGGAGAGGCCGACCTATCAGCGTCAACCCTGACGGCCGTAACCAACAGCGGTGTTGCAGATGAGCCCGGAGCCCGCAACAGAGTAGCCCAAACGTCAAGACTCCGCCCATCGGTTATGGAGGGCAGTAATTACAAGGTGAGCGCCCTGGATAATACGAGCCACTAAGAACTCCCATTGATGATCAGAGATCACCCCTTTTGCGTCACGCCATCCGTTCTTACTATTCTACGGGCTCTCAGTCGTCGTGAGCGCATCGGTAGCGGCGGCCTCATCCACCGTCACTGCCTGCGGCTTCGCTACCGTCGGCGATTGCGGCTTGTCACTTTTAGCTTCCTCGCTGTCCTTGTCAGCTCCGGCTTCCCCGGGACCTTTCCAGCCTTCAGGATAGCCATTATCACTGCCTTTCGGCAGGTAATCACGGAACTTAAAGACATCAGTACCGCCAAGCCGGATAATCAGTTTTTTATCAGCGCCATAAATATCCAACGCGGGAAGTTCCGGGGTCGCCGGCAAGAAACGCTTGAAGGCCTCGACGTCCCATTTTGTAGCATCCATCTTGGCGACGGTGGTCTGAGGGTTGTTACGCTCCCATGCTTTAATATGGGGCATCAAACGCATGCAGTTTACGCACCATTCAGCCCAGTAGTCGATGATGGTGACTTTGTTGTCGCCAAGCAAAGCAAGCAGAACGGGGTCGGTGGGCACCTCTCCGGGAAGTACGTTGGGCTTGGGCGGAGCAGGTACAGCGCCACCCTTTTTCACCGTCTTAGAACCGCCGATTCGGTAAGCGATCCCGGCAAAGACGTTCGGGTCCGGAATAACTTGAATGCCGCGCACGCGATAGATCAGAGGGTAACGCAGGCCAATGCTACCCATCAGGCCGCCGGGAAGCCGCCCCTGCAAGGTGCCGCTGGCAGTGATATCCTGCCCGCCACCGTTGGGGAACTCCACACCCTCGGCCAAGCTCGTTCCGCGAACGTTCCAATCCAGGCCCAGACCAAAACCCATCTTTTTAGGAATAATCTGACCGCTGCCACCGACAGACAAGCGGTATTCATTGCCCCAGTCGAACTTATATTCGTTGAGGCCCTCATACACTTGTAAGGCTTTGCGAAGACCACCCGAGACATACCAACCGGCACCGCTCTTAGTGTAGCCGCGCAGATCAAACTCGGCCAAGCCCCAGGGCACACCGCGCCCCAAGCTAACGTAACGGTCGGTGCTGGCAATATCCGAACTGGCGACAAAGGCGCCGGTCGGTGCGACAGCGCCTAAAGAGATGTTGAGCCGCGGTTTAGCGCCCTTGTTCCACATACCGAACAGCTTGTTCATGTCCATTCTCAGACGGGTTTCAATATCGGCCAGCCCGGGGTCCGAGCCATCTTCCCCGTCTTTGGTGTACGCGGCGATACCGTAGGGTATTGCCAAGCTCGCAGCCAAGCCCACCGGATGGCTAACCTCGGCGTTAACGACGAAAACATGCAGTTGTAACTTATAGTCTGCACCGAGGTCGACATCACCGAGATCGGCGGGCCCATGACCTTTAGACTCGTCGATGAAATCATCGAATTGAGTGAAGGAATAGCTAGCGCTCAAGGTCAAAGCGGTGGTCTCAACCACGTCCTCGCCCAGCGCTTTGCCCAAATCTGAGGCCCCGGCGGTGAGCGCCGGGTTACCGCAAGTCGCACATTGGGCCTGAGCCGTTTGAGCGCCTAAAATAGTTCCGAGGGCCAGCATAAGACCACTCATTCGTTGTAACATTCGTCCTCCTTACCCAGGGTCTAAACCTAGGTTCCGAGCTCACAGTCGACATAGGTTCGACAGGCATCGGTGTTCATATCAGCACAAAGAGACCCCTCTAAGCTGTCCACACAATCTTCGAGCAACTGGGTTGCACAGGCTGGGCGTTCCTTCGCCTTGCAAGCAGCGATTTCGCTCTCCCGCTCACCCAGTACTGCCTGATACTCCAAACCCTCGGCACTACAGGTTTGCTGGCGCTCTTCGCCTCCTGCTAGATCGTAGAAGTGACTGCATAAGGCCTCAAGCTCTTGGTCGTCTAAGGCATTGAGGTTCTTGGTAGAGTCCCATGCTCCACAAGCGGTGATCAGGGTCAAAACCAACAGCGATAACACGCGCATTCATTCGTCCTTCTACACCACCTTGATTAGCAGCGAACAAACCCTACCCTCGGTGCTTGCCCGAGGCAACAGGCAGGTTAGAGTTTATCGGAGAAGGAACTCTTGCGTCCTGTAGGGTGCTGGGGCAGTGTTTGCCGCCTAATTCTGCAACGAGGAACCAACATGTTTCAACGCCTTACGATGATCGCCTTTTTGACTTCAACCGCCTGTACACTTTCTGCCGATGGAGGCGACGGTACCGTTGACCCCCCCGCGGCAGTCTGCGGTAACAACGTCGTCGAACAAGGTGAAGCTTGCGACGATGGCAACCCGCGCAACGGCGACGGCTGCTCAAAGAGTTGCGTCATCGAAGACCGCGCTATCTGTGGTGATGGAAAAATCGACGACGGTGAAGAATGCGACGACGGAAACCGCGAAGATGGCGACGGTTGTAACCGCGCCTGCTTTGATGAGTCGCTGCTCAACTGCGGTAACCGTGAAATGAACGAAGGCGAAGAATGTGACGACGGAAACCGCGACAACGGCGACGGTTGCGATGATCACTGCCAAGCCGAGGGCGAGGCCTGCGGGAGTGACGCGCGCGCGACGCTCAGACGGGCCGG
>JAPKCE010000073.1 GCA_028823075.1 Myxococcota bacterium | reverse complement strand
CCGCTGCTCGCTCAAGGGCGCTGGAGCAGCTTTCTCGCTCGCTACCCCGAGGCTGGACGCATGCATAGCCATGCCCTGCGCTGCGCCCGGCGCATCGGCGAGGCCGAGTTGCCGAATTATTGGCAAGAGCGCATGTGGACGAGCTTGTTGCAAACTCAAGGCCATGAAGCGTTTCAGCACGCAGCCGATAGTGGAATCTACAACCCCTTACAGCGTCAAGCCGTGCACGGGCGGCTGGCCGATCTCGATGACTATTTGGACCATCTCGAAGCGGCTGCCAGCGGCGATCCGAAGCGGCTTAACCTGGAGCGCAGTGAAAGCTTTGAGTTACTACCGGACGGTACCAAAGGGGTAACCCTGAGCGCCAGTCGGGGGCATTGGACATTTTGTCCCGAACGCGGCGGAGCATTGGTGGGCTTAACCCTTCCGGGCCTGCCCTGGGACCTCCTGCACGCCATGCCTCGCTACCCCGAAACCTACGATAATTTAGGTAAAAACGACGGGCCGCTTTGGTCATTAAGCGACCGCTTCACCAAGGACATTAGCAACCTCGACGAACCCGACTTGATCGGTGACTTTAGCGGTCTAAAATACGACTCTATCAGTACCGGAGGCACCTTGACGATGAGCGTCGAGGGCGAGATCGATGGCCTCGGAAAGCTGCGCGTCGATAAGAGTATCAAGCTCGCCCATGGAGGCTCAGAATTAGTCGTCGACCTTCGTATCCAAGCCCCCCAAAACCAGGCTCTACGCGGTTTTTTGCTTCAGCATTTATACGTTTCCTTACCGCCCTCTGAGGCCAATCAATTGCGTCTCGGCGAGACGCTTTGCGCCTGGGATGAGCCTCAGCGAAGCGAGACAGACTGTGTTATGTTTGTGGCTCCATCGAGCCGCACTCAGCTCGCCTTAACGCTGCCTTTTAATGTGCCGACCTGGACTCGTCCGGTGCGCACCGAGCATCGTGATCGAGGCGTCCTTCGAAGCAGTATGCAAGGCGTCGTGGTTTGTGCAGCCATCCCCTTGCAGTTGAGCTCGGGTAGCAGTTGGAAAGGCAGGCTTAGCCTGCGCGCCCTGCGCCGTCACTGAGCGCTTCGTGAAGGGCATCTTGCCCATCAACCGGATAATAATCAGCATAACGCTCATCGAGAACTGACGTGGCTTCGCTAAGCGCAGGTTCCCGAATAAAGCGGAAACTATCGTCGATTCCGACGAGTTCGCCTTCCGCCAAAGGCTCCCAAATATCCTCAGCTGAAATACGCTCGGAGGAGATCAGTAGATGGTTGACCTCGGCGGCTCGCAAGGGGTGCATGCAAGGGAGTTCCTCACCTTCTCGCCAGCGCGAGCATTCATGCATTTTTTCACAATAATGTTTTTGAGTGGAGAAAAAAAGTCCTCGACCAAGCCGAGCCGCGGCCATGGAACGCCCATCGGTAGCGATGAAATTAATCCCCGGCGGCTCAGCGTTATACTGTTTTGCAAGCGCCACCACGCAAGCCAAAGTAGCGGCCATCGCATCCAGCGCTAAACGCCCGGGCGCCTGCTGGTTAAGATCAGCACCCAGACGTCGAAGCTCAGTTAAAAACACATAAAAGCAACGCTCTGAGTCGGTCTCGCCGCGTAGAAAACTGCGTAAGTCAGGATCGATAGATTGCAACAGCGCCTCTTCGTACAAGTGCATCTGCCGCAGGCTGCCGTTATGAGCGAAGATCCACGGGCCAAAGCCAAAGGGGTGGGTATTTTCAAGGCAGTTGCCGCCGATGGTCCCCAGGCGCACATGAGCGATTACCGCGTGGCTGCGCACAAAGCGCGCAAGGCGAGAAAAGTCACCATCGCCTATGGCCTTTGAGACGCCGCGGCGAATCAAAGGTTGATCGCCCTCAAAAAAACCGATGCCCCAGCCGTCGGGATTGCTGTGGCTCTGCAAGGCCAGCGCATTCTCGGCGAGCACCAAACTATGATGAACACCGATATTAACGGCGCTACGAAACCCGAAAAGTCGACACATGGTAACGTACCCTAAACAAGGCTGTGGTTAGGATCAATGGGTGACGACATACCAGAACGCACCAATAAAAAGCGTTATCCCCAAAACAGCGACAACCAACCAAAGGGCAAAATGGCTCTCAGGCTCTTCTTTTTCGTCGAGCCCCCACCGTTGCTCTATCGACCGTGAGTTGAGGATATGAGTCATAGTCACTTCGCCTTGAGTGGTGTCACGATCGCGCGGCGGTTCTTCACCGACGAGATCTGCCAGATGATGCATCAGATGGCGCAGATAGAAATCGCTCTGAGGAACCTGGCAGAGCAAGGTAAAAGCGGCTGAAAACAACTCACTGTTGTCGCCCCAATCCTCAATCGTACGCGCTGCCGGCATGGAATGCTCGCCGCCACCCGTCTCGGCGCCCGAAACGACCCCGCGACCACGCTCCCAGCGCACGACCAGACCGCCAAAGGTAAACTCTTGACGCATAATCTGACCTTGGCGGTCGACCCACGACACCACATCAGTGGTGTTCTCTCCACGATGCCAAATGCGCCGTAAACCATCCCCGCGGAAGGTCGAATCACCTACAAAAACACGCTTTAAGCTGGCAGCTACACGCTTCGTAGTCGCTTCATCTTGCGCCAACAGTAATTTTCCAACCTGGCTGATCAGTTGATTCTCCCGGCATCTAGGCCATAGAAATTCATCTGAAGGCTACGCCCGCTGGGCATAATCACAAGAAAGCGGCATATAATATCCATGAAGCCGACACTTTTTATCGTCCTGACACTTTTCGCAGCGTGTTCGAGCGACGACATGCGCAATAATCTCGAGGACGATAGCCCCGGGGGCGCCCCTCCAAATGTGGGCGCTTCTTGCGACGTTGATAACCACCCTTGGATTAAGGAACTGGCCGACGGAGGCGGTGAGATTATCAACTTTAACCCGAGCGATAACCTCGACGTAATGTTCGCTGGGTTGAGCCCAGGAAAGCGTTATGCCCTGCTCCCCGCCGGGGGTTCCTACCCTGCAGCGAGTCTTCCAAACGGTGTTGATTTTACCCTGGTCGGTGGCTGTGATGCGGTGGTCGTTGGGGGGCTATGGCAAGGTGCACAGGGGAGCCAGTTGCGCATTGCTCGCATTAACTTCGAGGCCGGGCTGCGGCTCGACCATGCCGTCTCAGCGCAACTTAAAACTAATTCCTTTAAGAACCCGGCGGGTGATGCCTTAGCGGTTGCCGGTGGCGACTTGCTGCTGGAAGACAGTCAATTCGGTCTCGCTGCCGGCCACGCGGTGGCGCTCGATGCGCTGAGCGGGGTGATCATCGGTGATAATCACTTTTTAGGCCCTCTCGGCGGCGACGGTGTCTTTAGTGACGAGCTTGAAGGAACGATGCGCATAACGGGCAACCGCTTTGCAGAAATCTCGGGCAACGGACTGCGCAGCCTCGGCACCAAAGCGAGCGTATCCGGGGTGATAATTGGCGACAACCACTTCCTCGGACCGCTCGGCGGTGACGGTGTATTCTCGAGTAATGACGCTCCTTTAGCGATTCAAGGCAACCGTTTTAATCGCATTGGCGGCAACGGGGTTAGCCTAATCGGACAGCTCTCGGGCATCATCATCGGCGACAACCATTTTCTCGGCCCGCTGGGCGGTGACGGAGTTTTCTCGCAAGGCTCAGGTTCTGCTGATGCCAGCAGCGTTGAGCGTAACGCCATCGACAACAGTGGGCGCTTTGGTGTTTTTCTAGATGCTAACCAAGGCTCCTGGACCTTAAAAAGAAACATCGTCTCGGCGAGCGCTGAGCGCGGCGTGCTGATTCAAGATATGAACGCCGAAAGCACCCTCGAAATCCGCGACAACATCATCGAAGGAGTCTTGGCTTCCGGCATTGAACTGATCGGCGTGCTCAGCGAAACCAACATCCAAGGCAACCATATCGACAAAGTCCGAAGCCTTGCCCAGGGCGGCGCCCACGCTCCGGCGAACGGCTTTGGTATCGCCGCGCTGGACTCACCGCGCATCCACATTCACGGCAATGAACTAAGGGGGACGGGCCTGGCCGGGATTCTCGTCGATTTAGCCCAAAGCCAGCATGAAGAAGCTCAGGTCACCCCTTTGTTGCGCATCAGCGACAATGCTTTTGATGGCCAATCGAAATACAATGTTGTTCTGCAAAACACGGGTGATGCCAACACCGAAGGCGATGAGATAAGCACGAGATCGGGCAGCGCAGCCGGCTTTGGCGAGCGCTTTCGAATCGAGCGACGCCGCGCCGCAAGCTCGGCCTGCGGCAACGGGCAGGTCGACGACGAAGAAAGCTGCGACGACGGCAACCGTTATAACGGCGACGCCTGCAGCAACGCCTGCCAAGTAGCGCGTTGCGGTGACGGTCTACTGCGCAGAGATCTACAGCCCGATGATGCCGGGTTTGAGGCTTGCGACTTTGGCGACGACAACAGCCTTTGCAGCCAATGCCAACTACTCTGGCCACAGACCCTGGCGAGCGGCGACGGCCACAACTGCGCGCTTATCGGCGGGCAGGTAAGTTGCTGGGGTGACAATCAATCGTCCCAAGTCGACGGAAGCGCCCGGGGTAGCGAGCCAATAGTAAGACCTGAAATAATGGCGATTGAAGGCGTAATTATCAGCGTCGCGGCTGGCGCCTCTCATAGCTGCCTGATCAGCGAAAATACGAGCCACTGCTTTGGGCGCTCCGCAGAAGGCCAACTGTTTGCTAGCGCCCGCTTCCTAACTTATCACAATCAGGTTTGGCGTGCTGGCGCGAGCAGCTTAAGCGCTGGCGGTAATGCAAGCTGCGTCGTCATGGCGGGGAACTTGTTCTGCATGGGGACAATGACCGAGCGCGAATCCTTTGGCCAGATAACACCCCTCGCAGCCGATCAAGCCCCGACCCGCGTCGCCATCGGCGCAGAGCATTACTGTATCGAGAGCGCATCGGGCGTGTATTGTGCCGGCAGCAACAGACTTTCCCAGATCGATGATGATGATAACTCCTACGAATACCTAATAAACATCAGCCAAACTGCCTCGCTGCGAGTCGCTGTCGGCAGCGAGATCACCTGTTTGATTGAAGAGGGGCAAGTTCGCTGCCGCGGCAGCGCCGGAAAAGGACGTCTCGGACGAGGCGGTAATGGGCAGTGCGGCGATGAATGCGCTCGAACGTGGGGCCAAGTGAGCAACCTAACAACGATCATCGATTTGAAGATCGGCGATAGTCACGTCTGTGCCCTCGATGCCTACGGGCGAGTCTTTTGTTGGGGAGATAATAGTCGAGGAGCGCTCGGTATCGGTGATTCGGGTATTCGCAGCGAGCCCGGAGCCCAGGTGCCCTTACCGCTACCGGTGGCGACCTTGAGCGTCGGTAAACAATTTAGTTGCGCTCAACTCATTGATGAGCGCGTCTTTTGCTGGGGACAAAACGATCGTGGGCAGCTTGGGCGAAACTTTGGTTCCGCTCAGGAAGCGCCGGGCGCTATTTCACCCTAGGCCGCCGATGGCCATCTCACTGACTCTCAGAGTAGGACAGGCGCTGCTGCGGTCCCAAATCAGATCGTCGGCGATCGCACTAATTCCGCCGAACAGATCATCAAAACTCGATGATACGGTAAACTCAGCGATCGGCTCGGCGAGTTTACCGCCGCGGATCATACGCCCGTAAGCGCCGCGACTAAAATCCCCGGTAAGCGCATTGAAGCCAAAACCAATGGTGCCCTCGACGTAAATTCCTTCGCCTGTTTCGGCGATCAGCGCCTCGGGGCTCATGCTGCCCGCTTGCATATAAAAGTTGGTCGTACCCTCGCCCGGGCGACCCGCCATGGGGCGCGTGGCGCTGCTCGTGGGTGCAAGCCCAGTCCGGTTGGCGCCATATTGCGCCGCCAAGAACATTTTTAATTGACCGCCTTCGACAAGCACGTTGCGCCTGCGCTCTCGCCCTTCGCCGTCCACCGACGAGGAGGCGAGTAGGCCTGGGAGCAAAGGGTCATCGATCAAGGTGACGAGATCACTGGCGATGGATTGACCGATGCGCCCGATCAGATAACTGCGTTTTCGCCACAAGGCCGTGGCGGTCGCACAGCTTGCGAGCAGGCCGATAAGAGCGGGTGCCGCTTCTCGCGAAAAGACGACCGGGTAGCGCCCCGTGTTAGGTTTGCTCGCGCCGATGCGTGAAATCGCCCGACGAGCCGCTTCTGCTCCCACTTCATCGGCCGACTTTAAGGCATCTAATTTGCGCGTCGCCGACCAATAAGAACCGTTACGTTTTTTACCCTCGGCGTCGTCGCAAATCGCATCGGCACTGAGGCTCTGCCAGCCCCCTGTGACGGCGCGACGTAAGCCGTTCGAGGCAACGGTCACCGAGGTCGAATAGGCAGCGCCAAAACAGGCACCGTCGGTGGCACTAATACGCTGATCATGAGAACGCACGGCGAGCTCGGCTTGATGTGCCAAAGCCAAGCGCTCAGGCGCTTTTTGAGCGGCTGTTGCCGGATCAAAAATCCCCATATCCGCAACCACGCCGTCAAGGGCGTCCGCTGGAGCCAAGGTATTGTATTCATCAACATCAACATGGGGGGCGGCTTCGAGAAGGTCGCCGATAAGCCCGTCGATAACCGCCGGGCGCATGTCGCTCGACGACCCCGCAACAACGCGCCCACCAACGAACAAACGAAGGCCCATTCCAGCGCTTCCTGCCTCTTCAAGCTTATCCAAGGAGTCGCCGCGGTAGGTACAAGAAAACTCGCTACCCTGAGCTAAGCTAACCTCTGCCTGATCGGCTCCGAGTTCTTGAGCACGTTGGAGGATTTGCTCAGCATGCTGCGACAAGAGCTCTTCTTGGGCTTGTGGATCAAAGCTCATAATTGGCTCCCACCTATGGTCATTTTAGCGATTCGAATGCTCGGCATACCCACGCCAACGGGCACGCTTTGGCCGTCTTTGCCACAAGTCCAGCGTCCATCTGAGAGGGCAAAATCATCGCCGACCCGGTCGACGGCACCAAGCGCATCCGGACCGTTTCCGATAAGGTTTACATCTTTTAAAGGTACAGTGATTTTACCGTCTTCGATGAGATAAGCCTCGGTCGTGCTAAACACGAAATCACCGTTGGAGATATTGACCTGACCACCGCTGAAGGAGACGCAATAGATCCCCTTCTTGACCGAAGCGACGATCTCATCGTGACTGTGCTCACCCGGTAATAAGTAGGTGTTGGACATGCGCGGTAAGGGCAGGTGGCGAAAGCTCTCGCGGCGACCACTTCCGGCCTTGGCGCCATAATGCGCCGCCGAGATGGAATCGTGCATATAACCGGCAAGCTGACCGCCGTCGATGAGTACCCGTTTTTGAGGTGTATTGCCCTCATCATCGACGTTGATTGCGCCGCGATCACCGAGCACGCTGGGGTCGTCGACGACGGTGCATAATTTCGATGCCACGGTCTTGCCGATACGACCGGTATAGTTACTGGTGCCTTTGCGATTGAAGTCAGCCTCGAGCCCATGACCGACAGCCTCATGCAGTAAGATTCCCGAATCGCCGGCTTTCAGCACAACCGGATATTCGCCGGCAGGAGCAGGCACCGCATCGAGTAATGTTAGTGCTGTTTTAACAGCACGTTGAGCGTGTAGTTCAGGGCTAACCTCGTTAAAGTACTCAAGGCCCTTGCGCCCGCCGCCGCTCTCCATAGAGCGCTGCTGTTGTTGGCCGTCGTCAACCACAACCTGAATCGAAAAACGCAGCATCGGCTGCTCGTCGTCTACGCGCAGGCCATCAGCACGAACGACACGGATGATACGCATCGACTCAGCGACGCTGACCTCAACTTGAACCACACGAGGGTCGGCGGCACGGGCTGCCGCATCGGCGCGACGAACCAAATCCATACGCTCTTCAAAGCTAGCATCGATCAGCGG
>JAPKCE010000664.1 GCA_028823075.1 Myxococcota bacterium | reverse complement strand
GCGTCGCCGTCGCTTTCACGGCGATCAGCCCGGTCGATCAAGAAGCGATCGTACGGTACAATTTTCAAGTCGAACGCTCGCGCCGTCGTAAAGCGGTGGAAAGCGAGGGGCGACAAACCGAATTTAGCGGAGAACTGCCAGCTCTTAAGCTCGCCGACGACAGTGAACTGGCCAGCTGTCAGTTACAGATGGGCGATCATGTTGAGCTCTGCTTTACCCTGCCGCTCGAGGTGCCCACCGAGGTTCGTTGTGTGGCACGGGTGGTGCGCTTGGAATCGGGCGCTTAAATCTGCGAGCTGCTTAGCCCATGAAACTCGATCATCTCGGAATCGCTGTCGCCGATCTCGATGTAGCGCTTGAATTTTGGCGTGATGCTTTGGGTTTGGAGCTAACCCATGTCGAGGTGGTTGAATCCGAGGGCGTGCGCACCGCGTTTTTGCCCATTGGCGATACCTGCATTGAGTTGCTTGAGGCCATCGATGATTCTAGCCCAATAGCTAAGCATATCGCGAAGCGTGGTCCGGGAATCCATCACATCTGTTTGGCCATCGATGGTTTGCAATCCAAGCTCGACTCGCTTAACAGCGCTGGCGTTCGCTTGGTGGATAATAAGCCTCGCCCCGGCGCGCACCAGATGAATATTGCTTTTTTACACCCCAAAGCCACTGGCGGGGTGCTCGTTGAACTCGCCGAGCCTGGAGACAAGGCATGATCCGACCGTTGTTGATTCTTTCATTATTCGTGGCTGTGCCCGTTCAGGCGCAAGAAGCTCCTGATGCTCCGGTTGAGCCCTCGGAAGCCCCAGCCGAAGCGGGCGCCGAAGCCGAGGTCGAAGCCGCAGCGGGCACCGTCGTCGCCGCAGAAGTCAAAGCAGAACCCGTTAACACGACGCCAAAACCGGCGCTGGATCTGGAGCGCCTAAAGGCTCAGCTCAAGCTCGAGTTGATGGAAGAGCTAAGCGCCGGCCGCAGCCAGGGCCCGGGCGTTCCTGCCGACTGGGAAGAAAAGCTGCTCAAAGAGGAAATTAAACCTGCGTTGCGTACCTTGGAGCTCAAAGGCTACTTGCGCATGCGCATGGATTATATGCGCAACCTAGATTTGGGCACAGCTCAGTTTAACTCCAGCGGCAGTGGCTGGCAGGGCTCGTCAAACGTACCGCCCTCCTTGTTTTGGGATGGCAGCGGTAACTCGGAGCTGAGCTCGGCTAATATGAGGCTGCGTTTGGACCCTACGCTCAATCTTAGCGAAACGGTTCAAATTCACGCTCGCATGGACGTCTTTGATAACCTCGTCCTCGGCGGCACCCCCGATTCTTTCCCGGGCTTGGTGCAGAACCCTTCATCGCCTCTGTCGCTGTTTTCTGCCTCGGCTGGCGCACCGCAAGCTGGCGTTAACGGCCCCTGGAGCGGCGTCGCCATCAAGCGTGTCTACGGTGATGTTTTACTGCCCTTCGGGCGTCTGCGCTTTGGTCGCATGGGCTCAAATTTTGGTCTGGGCTTGTTGTCCAACGGCGGTGACACTGATCAGGCGGATTCGAGTGATAACGCCGATCGGTTACTGTTTCTTACCAAGCTCGCCGGTCATGTTGTTGGTTTAGGGTGGGACTATGCTGCAGAAGGTCCTT
>JAPKCE010000072.1 GCA_028823075.1 Myxococcota bacterium | reverse complement strand
CCAAAGAGCCCGTGCCCGAGGACATTCAGGCGCAGACGATTCGGACCGCGCTCGATCAGCCCGTGATCTCGGGTTGGGACCACGACTTGGCGCTGGGGCCGAAAATCGCGGTCTTCGGTGTCGGTGGCGCGGGTTGCAACGCCCTCGGCAGCTTGGTGCGCAGCGGTTTTGACGCGGCAACAATGGTTGCTTTGAACACGGACATTCAAGATCTTCATCTTTGCCCGGTCAGCGAGCGGGTGGTGCTCGGGCCCGAACTGTGCCGAGGCCGCGGAGCGGGTGGCAAGCCTGAGGTTGGCGCTTTGGCGGCCCAGGAGAGCCGGCCGCAAATCGAAGCCCACTTGCAGGATGTCGACATGGCTTTTGTGGTGTTTGGTGCGGGTGGTGGAACGGGTTCGGGTGCTGGGCCTGAGATCTGTCACATGGCGCGCGAACTTGGCTGTTTGACCGTGGCTATTGTTACTAAGCCTTTCTCGGAAGAGGGGAAACGCCGCCGCCGCCATGCGACAGAAAGCTATGAGGCATTGAAGCACGCCGCGGATTCCACAGTGATCGTCGCTAACGATCATATCGAGAAGCTCTGTGATGATGATGCCAGCGTCGCGGCCGGGTTTGAGATCGCCGATGGCATTCTCAGCGACGCGGTTTTCGGCATGGTCTGCCTGGCGCGTTCGCCAGCGACCGGGCGCGGTAAGCTCAACGTCGATTTTCAAGATGTTCGCACCGTGATGGAAGATCGCCAAAGCGCGCTCATCGGCATCGGTGTTGCCAGCGGTCCCAATCGCGCCAACGAAGCGCTCGAAGCGGCTATTAGTTCTCCCTTACTCGAGGACGCCACCCTCGAAGGGGCGACCGGGCTGCTCTGCCATATTCGTTACGGTAGCGAGCCTCTGACCGTGCGCGAGAACCGTCAGATCAACGCGTTGCTAAACGAAGCGGTCGATGAAGATGCTGAGATCATCAACGGTTTCTGCGAGGATCCGAGTTTGGGCGACTCCATCGCTATTCTGGTGGTGGCAACAGGCTTTGACATGAACCCGCGCCGCGACACGGCGGAGGGCAGTGTTGTTGAGCGAGCGCCTATGAGCGATGTGCGCCCAGCTCGCGTCGCCTCCCGCGCCGAAGTCTCCGCAGATTGGCGCCTCGGCACCGCTGCTGAGCGTCATCAGCAGCGCATGGAGGCCCTCGCCAAACGGCAAGAGCAAAGCACTTATCAGGCGCCGCCTTCACGGGTTGCCTCGGCACATATCGAAGATCATAACATCCGTCGTACGGCGAGCTATCAGCCAGAACTCGGTATGCAGCCAAAGAACTTACCGGTGGCCGACGCCGCAAGCTTTAACCCGCCTAAACGTCAGCCTGAGCAGCAGCCTGATTTTGCCGGGTATTCGCAGCCGGCTGCGCTCGTGGCGAGTTGCGATGACGAGCCGGGTAGCGCCGCCGAGCGCCGCGCTCACGAAGGCCCCCCCAGCCGCCGCCCGGCGGTTCAGTTCGCTGCACCCGAGATCGATAGTGGTGATAAAAACTTCACTTTCGCAGGTACTGACGACGGTGAGCCTTCCGGGCAATACATCGAAAACCTAACTTCGCTTGTGCCCCAGCCGGTCGCTCAGCAGCCGCAATATGTTGCCGCATCTACCGCTCAACCCTTCGCTATGGCGCAAGGAGTTGGTGCTCCGAAAGCGGTTCCTGCTCGACAACAAATGATGGAAGCCGACCCGGTACATCTTGAGCGCGGCCCGCAGCAGAACCTTTTAGGCATAGATGATGATGTCGATCTGCCGCCCTTCTTAAGACGCTGATGAGCGCCGCTGCCCGCCTGGTGCATGAACTCGCCAACAAGGGTTGGCAGCTCGCTTTGGCAGAATCCTGCACCGGGGGAATGATCGCCGCCGAACTCACTGAGGTCAGTGGCGCGTCTCGGGTGTTTGGTCTCGGCGTGGTCAGTTATTCAAACGCCATGAAAGTCCAGGTGCTGGATGTGCCAAGTGAACTGCTTGAGCGTTTTGGCGCGGTCAGCAGCGCCTGCGTCGGCGCCATGTTGGACGGCGTTCAAAAGCTTAGTGAAGCACAGATCTGCGCCGCCGTTAGCGGTGTCGCCGGGCCTCAGGGTGGTAGCGATGATAAGCCTGTGGGCATGGTGTGGATCGGCCTGGCGCGAGGCGTTGAGCGTTGGACGGAAAGTCATCAGTTTAGCGGCGATCGCGCCGCAATCAGGCGCAGCACGACGGATGCGGTGTTCGCTGCCCTTCGTAAACTTTGCAGAGGAGACGAGCCATGGTGAGCAGCTTTACTTGGTTTAAAGAACAAAGCCCGCGCCCGTCGGGGCATTGTACGGCGGTCGTCGACCTGGGTGCTTGTGAAACGCGAGTTTCTCTGATCGACGATGAGGGTTGTGCGCTGGCCTACGTGTTTGAGCCTTCATGTGGTCTAGCCGACGATGGTGCTGTTGTTGAAATCGATCGTTGCGGAGATCTGCTCACGGGTCTCATCGCCCGCGCCGAAGCCCTCGGTGCCCATCAAGTCGACCGTCTGGTGATCACGGTTTCCGATAAACAACTCTTCAGCTTCTCGGGCGTCGGGTTCGCTGGTATTTCGGCGCCAACGGTGCAGGTTTCCGACCTGTCTCGCGCCGCAGAGAATGCTGTTTTCAGCCAAGATGTCGCTGTGGGACAGCGTTTGATTCACGCCTTGCCCACCGAATTCATCCTCGATGGCCAACACGGAATCGAAGACCCTGTTGGACTCTCCGGTTATCGCTTGAGCGTTAGATTCTTCTGGGTATTTTGCCAGAGCGAACATGTTGAAAATCTAAATCGTCTTTGTGAGCGTGCGGGCCTACCGGAGCCCGAACTCATCGCCGCACCCTTGGCTGCCGCGATGGGCGGCTTGACCCGCGACGAAGCGATGCTGGGCTCGGTGGTCATCGATCTGGGGCATAGCTGCTCTTCACTCACCGCCTGGTCCGACGGGGCACCGGTTCTTATGGGGCATGTTGCTGCGGGCGGCCGTCACCTGGGCGCGGATCTGCGCCATGTGTTTAAACTCAGCGCTGAACAGAGCCAGCAACTGATCCTTAGTGGCATCGCTGGGGTCAGCGAGATGGAGACAGCGGGCGATAGCGCAAACATCGGTCGTCGGCACATCGACCGGCATAAGTCTGCGCGCGTATTGCAGGCTCGCTTTGAAGATATTTTCCAACGGGCGCGCAACTTGTTGACGACCAAAGCCTGGTGGCGAGTTGCCGAAAACGGGGTGGTTCTTACGGGCGGCGCTGCTCAGATCCCCGGGGTCGAGCGACTCGCCGAAATCGTGCTTCAATGCCCGGTGCGCATCGCCTCGATGGAGAGCATCGAGCGCGATTGGACTTGGCCTCCGGTCAACGCCGAGGTGGTTAGTTTCCGCGAATGTCCCGAGAGGATGGTGGTTGCTGGTGGTTTAGAGTTCGTACGCATGAACCACCTAAATTATCGGAATATTGCGGCACAACGGCCATGGCCTGCGCCCGACGTACGCGACCTCCACGAAGCTTTTTTGCGGATGGATTAGGGGCGCAAGATTTCGACTTGCTGCAATTCAGGCATCTAGAGCAGGGCTTGGATAGCTGCCAGGGCGCGCTCCAAATCGTCGTCGTCGATGTCGAGGTGGAAGACAGCGCGAAAGCGGCGCTCGCTACCGTGAATCAACACACCGGCCTGGGCCAGCTTCGCCTCGAAACCGTCAGTGCTTAGCGGGTGATCCGCTGCCAATTCGAAGAAGAGCAGGTTGGTTTGCGGCGCCTCGACCCGCAAGGCGGGAAGGCGTGCCAGTGCCTCGGCCATCTGGCTAGCTCGGCGGTGGTCTTCGGCTAGGCGCTCGCGGTGGTGATTCAGGGCATAAAGCCCTGCCGCAGCTACCACTCCGGCCTGGCGCATGCCTCCGCCGTACATTTTTCGCAGTCTCAATGCTCGCTCGATGCGTTGTGCGTCGCCGCAGAGTAGCGAGCCCAAAGGCGCGCCAAGCCCCTTGGACAAACAGAGCGAGACGGTGGCGAAGGGGGCGGCGAGTTCGGCTAAGTCGCGCTCAGAGGCGATCGCTGCGTTGGCTAGGCGTGCCCCGTCGAGATGAGCCGGCACGCCTTGCGCCGCGGCACAGGCCACCGCGGCTTCGAGCAAGGCCTGATCCAGCACCGTACCACCGCAGGCGTTATGGGTGTTTTCGAAAGCCAGCAGCGCCGTATTAGCGACGTGAGTATCTTGGCTGATACGCAGTTCGGCGGCCACTGCCTGGGCGCTCATCGAGCCGTCGTCGCTGTCGATAGGACGCCATTGCACTCCCGCGAGGGCGGCAGCGGCACCGGTTTCGTAGTTGAAGATATGGCAGCGGCGATGCGCCACCACCTCATCGCCATGACGGCAATGCACGCGCAGGGCGATCTGATTGGCCATCGTGCCGGTGGGAATGAAGAGGCCCGCCTCCTTGCCCAGCAACTCGGCACCGCGCGCCTCCAAGGCCAGCACCGTGGGGTCGTCGCGAAAGACATCGTCGCCCAGCGGCGCATCCATCATCGCTGCGCGCATTGCGGCGCCCGGTCGGGTCACAGTATCGCTGCGAAGATCGATCATCCGGCTTACCATATCGGCGGTACGAAGAGCCAGGAGCGCTTCTTCCAGGCGGCGAATTCTGGATAACGGCTTAGCGAGCGATCCTTGCGCAACATATTGGGGATCCACACAGCGGCGACGAAGAGTCCGAGAGCGGCGAAAGGCGCCCAATGCATAGCGAGGGCGGAAAAGCCGCCGTAAATCAGCAACTCACCCAAATAGTTCGGGTTCCGCAGCCGTGACCAAAGACCATCCGTGATCAGGCTGGGCGCCAGTTTGAGTTGCATATGTTTCTGCATATCGGAGGCGAAATGTAGGAAGATACCCAGCCCGAAAACGCCGACGCAGAGGCCGCCGAAGGCCGGGCTGACGCGAATATTACGTGAGCAGATCAGCCAAGGCGCTATCCAATAGACGGTTAAGCCAGCCCAGATCATCAGGCCGTACCCAAGCGAACAGGGCGCTTCCCAGCTGCGGTCCGGAAAGCTGAGCGATTTGGTCACCCAGAGCAGACCGTAAAGCCCATGCGTCCCCAAATACAGCCAAGCAGTGGGGTTGTCCCAGGCATTGTAGCAGGCCATCAAGGCGATCACCGCGAAGAGCGTGGCTCCCTTATGGCTGTCGATAAAATGCTTTTGTTTCATAACCACCCCACACCCGCATGGACCGAGCAGGGGGGTTGTTTCAAGCCCGCGCTGCAGCGCGCCGGTTTATGCGTCTTGGGCTAGGCCTAGGGGATAGCCGCTCAAAGAATTGTGATTCTCGTCACAAAATTGAGCAACGCATACGTCAACTGACCGATACTTGCTACGACGCTTGACGGAGCCAATGCCATTCAGGGCAGTATGGCGTAGACGGAGGATGGTCACATGCAGGTTGGACCCCAAAACGCTTCTACAGGTCTTACTGGCTTTCATTGGGCCGTGTCGGCGCAACAGGATATGGCGCAATCGCCTCTGGGCTTAGGCGGCATTCAGGCCATGCTCGGTCAGTTCGGTGATCTCAACTCCGCCATGTCGCCCTGGCAGGCAAAGACTACCGTCGGTTATGCTGCCCTTCCCGATTTTAAGAACTCCGGCGCGCTCGATGTCGATAAACAAGCCGGCACGGTGAAAACGCCCGGCGGTTACGAGATCGCGGTGAAAGACGGTAAGGTGCGTATTAAAAGTCCCAACGGCAAATGGACCGACCTTAAAGCTGAGCCGCCCAATTGCACCCTCGTGACCACCCAAGACAATGTTGAGACTCGTCAGACTTCGACCGTTGAACGTCAGCTTGCCCGCGATCCGGTGGTGCGTGAATCCGACGGCGACGTGTGGCGCTATTCCGGTACGGGCTCCTTCCAGCTTCCCGACGGTACCAAGCTGACCATCCACGAAAAGGGTGCCGGCAAAGACCTCCACATCGATCAGGTCGATATTTACAACGGTAACAAGCATGTGGGCGTCAAGAGCCAACTCACAGCCTCGCAATGGCAGACCATCGATCGCAAGGTGAAGAGCACGACCGGTGACTGGCGCACGACTTCGAGCAGTCGCCAGACCCGTTGGCAGGGGCGTCGTGGCGCCGTGACTCGCACCGACAACCAGGCGCGCACCACCCGCACAACCACCACCCAAACCCAGAGCGCCAGTCAACAGTTCGCCACCAGGTTCAGCGACGTGACCCGTGATGGCTTTGCCCACGATGCTCGCACCGACGATGGCCGAAACTTCCGTGTCTCGGGCGACGGCGACGATTGGTCGAACCAGGGGCGTGAAGTCCTCAGCGGCGCTGGCAAAGGTAAAGACGACAAGACCAAGGCCTATAAATTGGGCGGTAACATCGACCCGAGCTGGGCCGGCTTCCGCCCCGTCGATGTGCCGTGGAATGTGTACGCCTTTGGCATGACAACTCTTACCCCCTCGCTGATGACCGACCAGTGGAACGAGAGCCCCGAGCATTTCCAAAATCTTGGCGAGCAGTTTGCGGCGCAGATGATGGCCGGGCACCTGGGCATGAACACCTCGGTCTCCAACATGGGCGGCTTCAACGCTGTCTTTGCTGGACCGATCGGCGGCGCCGCACTTTATGGCGCTGGCTTTGGGGGAGGCTTTAACCCCGCTTCCCAGGCTGCCGCCATGCAGGGCTCGGTCATGGCAATGCTCGGTGTCTACGGACAACTCGACCAACTCAGTGACAATCTTAGCGCTGCCTGGCTCGGCTCGCGGGTTCTTCGCTAATGTCGGTCGATGGCGACTCGCGCAGCGAGAAGCCGGCATTCTCAGCCGAGCAACTGCTAGGTGAGGAGCCAGCAGCGAAGGAGTCGGCGCTGACGCCGGCTTCTGTCGTATCCGATGTCGAGGTCACGGCCGAACGGCCCGCCTACCAGGCAGCGCGCAAAGCGCCGCCAGACGCCGAACCGCTGACGCACATCGAGACTGAGACGCGGGTGCGGGCGTTTTTGCAGGGCGAGATGACCTTGGCTGATCTCTACGCGCTGAGCCACGAAGAGCTTTATGAGGTCGCTTCTCAAGGGCAGCGGTTTGTCGAAGCCGAGCGTTTTGATGACGCCGAAAAGCTTTTTGATGGGCTCACCGCACTCGACCCTTATAATGCGGATTTTCACGCTGCTTTGGGCGCTGTCTATCAGCAACAAAACCGTAAAGAAGAGGCGTATCGTGAATACGATCGCGCGCTGCAGGTGAACGAAGGCCATGTCGCTGCCCTGACCAACCGCGCCGAACTTCTTATCGAGGCTGGCCAGTATGCTCTGGCGCTCGAGGACCTACGTCGCGTACATGCGGCCGACCCCGAGGGCAGTAACGCCCACGCTGGGCGGGCACGCGGTTTGACCAACGCGGTGGTCCGCTTGCTGAAAAACCGTCTCGAAGTCGAAGAGGAATAGCTCTCAATGCGCTTGTGGATCGATGCTGACGCTGCTCCTCGTTTGATGAAGGAGGTCGTGTATCGGGTCTCCGACCGCCTGCGTTTGGATGTTACCTTGGTGGCCAACCGTTGGCAGCGCACACCCTTGTCTCGCTACATCACGATGATCGTTGTCGGCGATGGCTTTGATGAGGCCGACGATTACATCGCTGATCATTGTGAGTCGGGTGATATCGTCGTTACTGCCGACATTTTACTTGCCGATCGCATTGTCTCCAAAGGCGTCGCCTTGATTACCCCCAACGGTAACGAGCTCGATGCGGATAACATCGCCGAACGGGTGGGGAAGCGGAATTTCATGGAAGAGGCGCGCAGCGCTGAGTTGGTAAGTGGTGGCGCGGCGCCTTACGGAGACAAGGATCGCCAGCGTTTTGCGAACACTTTGGATCGGCTGATTACGCGCTGTCGCGGCTAGCCCTC
>JAPKCE010000071.1 GCA_028823075.1 Myxococcota bacterium | reverse complement strand
TTGAGCATGCGATTCTTCGCACCGAGCGAGGTCTTGTGAACGAGCTGATCCAAGCCTTATCGCAGACCCGCTTACTCGCCGATGTTTCGCTCGAGAGTTTACAGGGGATGGCCCACCGTTTTGAGCCCCTTGAGCTGAGCGGCGGCGAAACCTTGATGCGTCAGGGCGACGCTGGAAATGATCTCTACCTTTTGCTGCACGGACGCTTACGCGCCTATGTGCAGCGCGATGATGGCAGTGAATTTGCCGTGGGCGAGATCGGGCCCGGTGAGAGCGTGGGTGAACTGGCAATTTTACTCGAGGGTCCACGCAGCGCTAGCGTGCGCGCCGTACGCGACAGCAGCCTCGTTCGCCTGTCGCGTGAGGCGGTGGACGAGCTGCTTCAGAGCGACCCTAAAATGATCATGGGCCTGGTGAAAGACATTGTTCGACGGGCGCGTCAGAGCCAAAGCGGAGCCCCGAACCTTAAGTCGGTTAGCACGGTCGCCTTGGTTGCAGCGGGAAGCCGAGGAGCGCCTAAGGAATTCTGCGAAGGCCTGTTAAGCGCCCTCTCCATTCATGGCTCCGTGGCCTGCGTCAGCGCCGCCGAGCGTTCGAACTTAGGTGATGTTTCACGACGAGATTTGACGCGCTGGTTGCACGCCCTCGAAGCCGAACATGATTTCGTTATTTTTCTCGCCGATGAGGGGCCGACGGACTGGACTCGGCTCTGCTTGCGTCAGGCCGACAGAGTTTTGCTTGTCGCTTCGGTGGGTGAGAGTGCCGAACTTAACGCGGTTGAGGAAAGCTTGCTTAGCGGCAGCCAGGGCGAGTCTTTGGCGCACCAAGACCTCATCCTGATGCAGCCGACCGAGGGCCGCTTTACGGGAACCGCAGCCTGGCTGGCGCAGCGTAAAGTGGGAGCACACCACCATATCAGGCGCGGCAACACTGCTGATTTTGAGCGCATCGCGCGCATTCTAACCGGCAAGGCGGTGGCTTTGGTCCTGAGCGGCGGCGGCGCTCGTGGGTTGGCGCATATTGGTGTGGTCAAAGCGATGGCCGAATTGGGTATCCCGATCGACGCCATCGGAGGTGTCAGCATGGGCTCGATCATGGCCGCTCAAGTCGCCGTTGGCTGGCCTTGGCAACAGATGCTGAAAGCTAGCCGCGCGCTGTTTATCGAGCACCGACCCATGTCGGATAAAACCTTGCCCTTAGTCAGTTTGGTGCGCGGCAAACGCATCGAAGCGGCCCTGCATTCGGGCTTTGGCGAGAGCCGCATCGAAGATATGCCGCTGTCCTTCTTTTGCTGTTCGAGTAATCTCAGTAAAGCGCGCCTAAAGGTGCATGATCGCGGTCGCATCGACCAAGCTATTCGCGCGAGCTTGGCCATCCCGGGTGTACTCCCGCCCGTACCTTTCGAGGGTGATTTGCTGGTCGACGGCGGCGTGCTTAATAACGCGCCGGTGAACATTATGACGGCGCGCTTCGACGGTGCGGTCATCCTCTCGGATGTCGGGCAGGATACCCCCCCCGGCGTCGACCCCGGCGCCACGTTTTTACCGGGGGGTTGGTCGTTGCTTTGGCATCGTCTTTGGCCCTTTGGCAAAGCGCCGAACGCGCCGGGGATTGTCGATATTTTGTACCGAACCGCGGTGCTTGGCTCGACCGAGACAGCGGCGCGCATGCGCGAGCTCGCCAGCCTCTGCGTGCGCCCCCCCGTAGCTAATTTCAAGACCTTGGAATTTGAGCCGGTGGCCGAGATCGTTGAGCGCGGTTATGAGGGCTCACTTGCACCCCTCTCGAAATGGTGGGCGGAGCACCGAAAGTAGACTTCTAGCCAAAGCGAGCCAGCGTTAGCCCTATTTTTTGCCGTTTGGTTGTTGGATGACAAGAAAGTCGGTGCTAGAGGCCGCCTATGCTCGATAAAGTATCCACCAACGCCAATCGAGGGCTCATCCCGTCCCCCCGAGAAACTTCCGATCCCTTGGCGGAATACGAGCGCATAAAGGGACGCATCCTCAGGGCTTTTGTTATCACTCTAGCCTTCGCCGCTCCGGTGATTGGCTCTTGGTATATCGAAGTGGGCGCTTGGAGTGAATTTATAGCGTTACAGCTGCTCACGTTTGGCGGTCTGGTGGGCACGCTCTTTTATGAGCGCAAAAAACGCTTCGCCTCTGCAGGCCATTTTCTCTGTGGCTCGCTCGTGGTCATCGTTGGCTTTATTGATTTCGTCACCATCGGCCCCGGGTTTCCGCTTCCCTTCATCCTCATGATTCTACCCCTGATCGGCGGCATGACCGGAGGCCAGCGCTCGGCCCTCGGCTGGGGAATGTTGGCGGTGATCGCGGTCGTCATTAACTACGTTGTTGTTCTTAACGGGTTTGAAGGCTCGTTATACAGTCCCGAGCCCGCCCTTCATAGCTGGTTCGAACTGCTCAGCGTCATCATTGGTATCGGCAGTTGTTTTGCCCTGGTTTTAGGACCCATCGTTCTTGAGCGTGACCTAATGCATCGCTTTATCCGCGCCAAAGAGGACGCGGAGGCTGCGAATGCGGAGAAAGGTCGTTATTTGGCAGGGGTTAGCCATGAGGCGCGCAACGCGGTGGGAGCCATCAGGATGCTTCTCGAGGTGCCGCCGTCGGAGCGTCAAAACCGCAACGACGAGGTCATGAGCATGATCGATCATTGTGTTAGCGATTCCCTGCATCTTTTCGATGGTCTACTGCAACATGCGCAGCTTGCCGAAAGAAAAGTTGAGGTCAATCGGCAGTCTGTGTTGTTGTCCGAACTTGTCAACTTGTTGCGTGCTTGGGCGCAGCCTTTGGCGCGGGAAAGTGGGCTTGAGCTCGCTATCAACAGCAGCGACGATGAAGTTCGTATCGACCGTATTTTGTTCACCCGTGTGGCTAACAATTTGCTGCGAAATGCGCTCAAGTTTAGCAACTCCGGTGCCGTTTCAGTCTCGCTTAGTGCAAAAGCCGGTAGGCTTGAGCTGGTGGTGAGTGATCAGGGTCAGGGGATTCCCGAGGACCAACTCGAGAGCATTTTCAACGACTGGAACCGTGGTGATCAGCAGCACAGCATACCGGGCGCCGGGCTCGGCTTGGCCATCTGCAAATCCTTGGTCACTTTAATGGGCGGAGAGATTAGCGTGCAGAGCGAAGTCGGTGTGGGCACATGCTTTACGGTCACCCTGCCGGTCTAAGGGCAGCTAGGCACGATCAACTTACCAAATTCCTCGTAGCCCCAGCAACTGAGTTCACCTTGGTAATTCAGGGCGCATGAATGCAACTGGCTGGTCTCAACCTTTTGCCACAGGCCTCCTTCGGGATTGGCGGTGCGGTTGTAGGTGTCAGTGCCCTAACAGGCGATTTGGCGGTTGGCCTGCAATCCGCAAGCATGGGCCGTGGTCACGTCGACGCTGTAAAAATCCCCTTCGGGAAGGTCGCTGGAGAGCCCCCAACAATGCAGCTTACCGGAAAAGGTGACGCCGCAACTGTAGCTGCCAGCGCTAACATCCGAGAAGAGCATACGCGCCGGCGCACCGATGGGGCTAAAGCTAGAACTCGCGTCGCCCTTGCCCCAGCAAACAATGGAGTTTTCCGTGGTCAAACCGCAGGCGTGGAAGCTGTCGGAACTGCTCATTTTAACAAACTCTTGGTCGGTCGGAGGCTGGGCCTGACCCTGGTCGTTGCGTCCAAAGCATCGCCCATTGCCCAAGCCCGAGCCGCTCACACCGCAGCAAAAATCTAGGCCGCAATCGAGTTGAGAAAAGGTAAGGGCGGGCGGCTGGGTGACTCCATTTGCGCTTTTTCCCCAGCAGACCGCTGAGCCGTTTTGGCGCAGCGCACAGGTGTGGTTATAGCCCGCCGTGATCGACGCAAAGTCGTTACCCGCAGGCGCCACAAGTCGCCCGTCTGCCTCTTGGCCCCAACATCGAATGGCGCCGCTCGAAGTCAGTCCGCAGGTATGGTTGCGTCCGATCGCGACATCGCTCCAGCAGCCGCTTGCGTCATGTTGCCCATCGTCGCTGTCGAGTTCATTAAGCACAAACCCCGGGGGCGGCTCACAATGCTCCTCGCCACTATTCGGGTCGCCTAGGCCGTCGCCGTCCTCATCGGCCCACCATGTTTTCGATCGGCCGAGACTTGCGTCGTCATCATCACAATCACCAGCGGTATCAATGAGATGGCGTTGGCCGTTGCAGCTAAGCTCCATCTCCTCACCGCCAATGCCGTCTTCGTCCAAGTCTTGGTACCAGGGGACTAAGCAGTCCGGGACCTGACAGTCACGATCGCAGGCGTCGAAATGAACCGTGTTGCCGTCGTCGCAGCCTTCGCCCTCTTCAACTTCCCCGTTACCACAGACCGCTGGGGTCGAAGGTGCACAGGCTGAGGACAGCAACTAGATTAGGGCGAGATGTTTCATAAGGACTCTTATTGCACAGATGGGAGAAGGTGGGAACAAAGGTCAAGATTCCGTCCTATCGTCTGAGGCTTGGCACCTGTAGGGGGGCTCGCAATAGGACCCCCCTAGGAGCCGATACCATGGATGAAACCGCCGAAGATAAAGTGATGAGCTTTAAAGACTTGGGCCTGCCCGAGAAGCTGCTGAAGTCCGTCAGGGATGTGGGTTACGAAACCCCCTCGGCAATTCAGGCGGCGGCTATTCCCGTGTTGCTACGCGGCGCTGACCTTATCGGTCAGGCGCAAACCGGAACCGGAAAAACGGCAGCCTTTGCCCTGCCTTTGCTGGCGGCCATCGACACCAAAAATGCGCGCCCACAACTGTTGGTCCTGACGCCCACGCGCGAATTGGCTCTTCAGGTGAGCGAGGCGATTCAGACCTATGCAAAGCATCTCGACGGCCTGCACGTTCTGCCCGTCTACGGTGGTCAGGGCATGGAGACTCAGTTGCGCCAACTGCGGCGCGGAGTGCATGTCATCGTCGGTACGCCGGGGCGTGTTCAAGATCATTTGCGGCGCCGCACCCTCGATCTGTCAGGGCTCACCGCGCTGGTACTCGATGAGGCCGACGAAATGTTGCGCATGGGCTTTCTCGAAGAGGTCGAGGCCATTCTCGAAGAGACCCCTACGGAGCGCCAAACGGCACTGTTTTCTGCCACGATGCCCGCAGCGATCAAGCGTATCGCCAAACGCTTTTTACGCGACCCAGAGCATATCGCGATCGCCAATAAAACCCAGACTGTCTCGACGATTCGCCAGTATTATGTAGCCGTCACGGGTTACAACAAGCTTGAAGCCTTGACGCGTATTCTCGAGGCCGAACCCTTTGACGCTATGCTCATTTTTGTGCGTACGCGCAGTTCGACGATGACCTTAGCCGACAAGCTTGAGGCACGTGGGTTTTCTGCCTCGCCTTTGTCGGGAGAACTGACTCAGGATGCACGCCAACGTACGGTCGACCGTTTGAAATCGGGTAAGATCGATGTGCTGATTTGCACCGATGTAGCTGCTCGCGGGCTCGACGTGGAGCGCGTCAGTCATGTGGTGAATTATGACATCCCGAGCGATCCCGAAGTGTATGCGCACCGCATTGGCCGCACCGGACGTGCCGGGCGCGAGGGGCAGGCTATTCTCTTTGTGGCGCAGCGCGAACGTCGTTTGTTGAAGTTGATCGAGCGCATGACGCGTCAGCCGATCGAACGCATGGGCGTGCCTACCGGAGCCAAAATTGGTCAGCAGCGCATCAATGAACTTAAGACGCTTATCTCCGATACGATCTCGGGCAACGACCTGACCTTTTTCGAAGCCATGGTCGAACGTCATGTGGATGAACTTTGGGAAACGGGTGATACGCGTGCTAACGCCCGCAGTATTGCGGCCGCAATGATCTATTTACACCAACAGTCACGTCCATTAATCGTCGCAGAACGGCAGCTCGAAGACAAAGACCGTGGGGGTCTAGATAAAGGGCGAGGCAAGAACGATAAATATGAAAAACGTGAGCGTCTGACCGAAGACAAGGCCAAACGCTACCGTTTGGACATGGGCTTAAGCCACGGGCTCGAGGTCAAGCATGTGGTCGGCTGTATCGCCAACGAAGCTGGCTTGCCGAGCAGCCAAATCGGCAAAATTCGTATTCATGACGAGTACGCAACGGTCGAGTTGCCCGCTGATTTAGGGCCCGAGATGATCGATCATCTAGGCAAAGCCTGGACCTGTGGCCGGCAACTAAAAATGGATCCCGTCGACGGCAATGATCGCGCACAGCCCAAGCCTAAAGGCAGGAGCGACTGGAAAGATTCGAAGCCAAACAAAGACAAGCGCAGTGACTGGAAGAAATCGGGCGTAGCCAAAGGCAAGCAGGGCGCTCCGAAGTCAGCCCCCTTCGCCAAAGGCAAGCCGAAGCGTCCTAAAAAGTCTTCATAAGGCAAAACGACCGCCGCCCAACCCTAAATCTTTACATCGTTATGACGCTACCGCAGTGTACGCTCCGCACTAAAGGAGCAATCATGCGCAACAGTCTTAAAGTAATCACGATCGCCTGCTTAACTCTCGCCGCTCAGAGCGCCGATGCCCGCGGAAATAGCGGTAAAGGCCCAAGCTCAGTCAACATCGGCTTCGGGTCTTTTCCAATGCAGGTTTCCGGGCTTGAAGACGTGCATGTCTCAGATTGGGAGACTCATCCTGATAGCACCGAGGGGCGGCTAGCGCTGCCGCTTGGAGCCTACAACACAGAGGGTGCAGGCTTGATGCCGGCGGTCAAACTTGGCTTAGGGTTTGGCAAAGGTCCGGTTCAAGGTATCTTCGAGTTTTATGCCGGTGGTGTGAGTAATTTGGGAGGAGGTGCGCTGCTGATTGGTGGCGACCTTCGCATGGAAAAGGGGCAGTTTGTTCTTGGTGTGCCGCTACGGGTTGGCGCTGTGTTTGGAACGATTTCCTTAGGCGACGCCAAGATCATCGATGGCTTCACGCCCCCTGTGGTGCTTGATGCCGGAACGATCAATGAGGGCGATCCGCTCAACGCGACCATCACCGGTGTCATGGCGAGCGTCGGTGTCCTCGGTGAATTCTGGCTGACGAAACAGTTTGCGATTCGCGCCGAGGCCCAGGTTCAGCAGGGTTCGTTCTCTGCGTTTAGCATCGCCGCCGGAGAAGATGACAGTGAAACACAAGAAGTTGACGAGCGCGTCCGTGTTCAAGGCAGCGACGCCTCGGTCGTAAAGACGAACGGTTCGCGCGACCAGTCTGGCATGCAGCCCGGCGGTGGCACCTTCGGGGTTTCCGGTTTTGTGGGCGTCAGCTTACGCCTTTGAGCGGTCTTAGGGCTGACAACTCAGATAATGCTGAATGAAGTCTAGGTAGTTGATATAGGTCAACGAGCAGACCGATTCGAAGAGGCGACAATAGCCGTCGCCGCAGCGCATGCCGTCGCCGCATTCGCTAGCCTCGGTACAGGCCTGTTCCATGCGGCAATCGATGATGGCACCGTCCGAGCAGTCAAAGCCCGGGCATTCGAAATTAATCTTGGTGTCGCCGCCGTGGGAAACGCCGACGCCGACGCCGTTGGGAACGTTTTCAATAGGCTCGCGAGCTCCATAGGCGCCTTTAGGCTGGAAGCCGTGCTGTAAGGGTTTACTGAGCAGCAGGCTGTTGAGCGGCTCTTCCGCGTCGATCAAGCCACCGGTGATGATCGCATACATGCCGTTGCGCGCGCGCCGCTTATGGTCATCGTTATTGAAATCGCTAATACCGTGCATATCTTCTAAAAACCGAGGCGCTTGATCGCTATCGTGGCAACTAATACAGCGCCCTTGGTCGGCCACCACTTTGTCCCAGAAATTGGCCAGTAGATCATCTTCGTTACAGCTTCCGGTTGGTAGGCGACCCGTGGTGGGGGAGCCGGTTCCGCTATTGCAGGCTCCCGAGATGTCGCCGCAGACCTGGTTCTGACATTTGGCGGCCCATTCGATCCATTTGAGCATGGCAGTATGTTCGGTTTCGACATCGAACACCGAG
>JAPKCE010000663.1 GCA_028823075.1 Myxococcota bacterium | reverse complement strand
CGGTGCGCTCTACTGTTGGGGCGAAGGTCATCTCGGGGATAACGATTCATTTTGCGACGGCCCGAGCCCCACACCTCGGCGCGTCTATCAAACCGATAATAACGACGATGTAATCAGTCATTTCGTTGACGTTGCAGCCGGCAACAACCTCACCTGCGCAACCGGTTACATCGCTGGGGATCCACCCGCCGAACCAACCGACATCGATCTTTGGTGCTGGGGTTCGAACGCTCGTGGGCAGTTGGGCATCCAGAACGGCGACACCGATTTCAACGCCGATCATCCACGGAGCGTCTCGGGCAGTGGGAATGGCACCATCAGCGGTTTGGCTACTGGCAGTGGCTCGCATGCTTGTTCAGGCGTATCCAACCACGACGAAGTGAGGTGCTGGGGCGCTGGCACCAACTACCAATTGGGCTATTGCGAAACAAACAACGACTCGCCCGCGAGATTGTTGGTGGGTAGCAACGCCTGCGGCAACTAACCAAGTGACCTCTGGTGCTTAGGCGCTAATTGCGAACCTGCTGGCTCGGCCTCGCCAGCCACCCTCTCGGGCGCTGAAAATGAGGAAGGCGCCACAAGCCGAGCGTTAATCCCGAGTTCATCCGCAGGTCGTAGGCTTCTTCAGTCGACTAGCTTGCAGCCCGGTATTATGACCGTTTGATATTGATCAAATGCATCACCCATCGGATCCGCAACAAAGCAAACACCGGCGGAACAATTCGAGCCTCCTGGGCAGTCATTCTGCTCATTACAGGGCGGTTGGTTGATAACCATCTGAGCGTGGGGGCCGGTGCAACTTTCATCTTTAAATCCAGGACACCAAGCGCGGGCTCTGTCTTCGCCAAAGCTGTTACCGTTGGGAACGCAGGCGACAAAGGGCAAGCAAAAGTTGCTCGGGTCATTACCGGGCTCTCTCCATTCCGTTTCCGACTCCTGACAACCCGCTGAAGTACGCAATTTAGCGCAGCGGTAATCTGCTAAGCCGTTGAGCTCAACGCATCGCCTGTCGTCAGCACAGCCGTCCCCCCCGGAGCTGTGACAAACGTTGAACCCCTCAAGCGAACCAAGCGAGTTCAGTTCAGTATCTTTATCGGCATGCCGGCAGCGCCCGTTGAAGAGCGCCTTTTCCTCGCAATTCGCCGACGTCCCCTGGCAGGTTTGTAAATAGCATTCCGCACCGTCGCCCAAAAGAGTCGTGCATTCGCTGTCTCTATCACAATTGCTTTCGCGCGCCGCGCGGCAAATGGCGGGCTGATCATCAAAAACGCAACTTGAGGTTCCGAAATGCCCGCCATATTTAGGCTCGAAGCAATCGGCATCGCCACGGCAAAATCCCAGAGGAACACAAACATCGTGGGACTCGTCGCTTGCTGTAGTGCGGGTTTGGCACTGTTGATTGAGTGGACAGAGCCCCAAGGAATCGCAGGGCACGAGACAAGCCGAAGTTCGATCATAACGTATTTTGTCTGTGTCCGGGGCTGGTTCCTGATCAGGGCCGATGCGCACGTCATAACAAAGCCCACTGATCGCCTGGCACCATTCAGGGCCGCCGGAAACGCTATCATCACAAAGTTGCAAACGAGCTTGTTCCAGGCCACTTGCGACGTCAGTCACACCACTGTTGATCGGAATGCAGCCGAG
>JAPKCE010000662.1 GCA_028823075.1 Myxococcota bacterium | reverse complement strand
GGACAGTCGACCCAGCGAGTCCCCGAACTATCGTCGACGCAGTTTTGCACCGCAGCCGCACGCTCTCCCTGAGCGACCATGATCGGCACGAGCCGGCCATCATCTTCGGGGGTACAAAAAGAGGTAACAGCACGCCCGCCCCAAGCATCATAGACATGGTTGCATAGCGCTTCTTTTTCGTCGGCTTCGAGTTTATCGAGTTGCTTCGTGTCGTCCCAGCCAGCGCAGGCGGAGACGGCGACCAGGGCAAGACCCATCAATAACTGTTTTAACAAGTTACTCGCACGCTCCCAAATGACCGATGTTAGCTTCGTCGAGTTCGGCGTCGCAGAGACTAGCGTAGCTGCGGCCGTCACAGGAGCAAACCGGCAGGCGCACGCCGTCGGCGTAGCAAACCTGTTCGACAACACCCATCGAGCGGTTCGAATCGACCGACAACTCGCTGGTCACGCAATGGCCTTTACCACCGCAGCTACCCTGCTCGAACTGGCACCACTGACCTTCGACAGTGCAACCGTAGTCGTTGCTGCAGGGCTGCTCGTCCACGCTAGGCACCATGACGGCAGCTTTGAGTTTACGAATGAGACGGTCCCAGTTGGCACCGTCGCCGAGGAAGCCGTTGCGCGGCTCAAGCTCTTCGGAGCGGATGAACTCGTGGAGCCTACCGTCTGCGCGATAAACGAACCAATCGCCGCGGCTGACATCATGCATCTGGGCAACCGAACCGCCGTTCGCGACCACAGGAATATCGAGGACGATTTGGCCCGGAACCTGGGCGCAACTCGGCAAGGAGGCGCGCGCACCGTTACAAGCGCCAGAAGGCTCGCGGGGCGAAGAGCCCAAGGTCCCGATGCTCGAACCGTTGTAGGCGATGCCCACAATCTCGATGTCGTAGCCTTCAGCTTTGAGGGTATCTTTAATGGTCTGCAAGTACGCTATCTGCTGAATGCAGGTGCCACATTCCGCCCAATAATAAGCCCAAAGGCTGACTTTCCCAAAGCTAGTCGGGCTCAGGTCCTGACCGTTATACGGGCTGTTGCTTTGGCGGTCGACCAGCGACCATTCGTCGCTACGGCTGCATGCGCATTGCAACGGAACGGGTCCGCATTCATCAAGGCTAACATCGGCACAGGGGTCACTTTCCCAGGCTGCGTTGCGCGCCCCAAAGACTGTTGCGTCCGGAACTTCGGCGTGTTCGCCGCCGCTCGGCACAGCGCAAGTAAAGCCGCAGAGGGCGAGTAAGGGGACAAAGCATAGCTTTTTCATGATGATGCTCCTTGGTTTGGCGTAGCCTAGCCGGTTTTTTGCTTAGCGCAAAGGATGTCTCGCTCAGTTAACGGGAATCCCGCCGGCAGCTAGGCGCCGTCCAAAAACTGGAACCCTCTAAGCATTCTAGTCTAGGCTCAGACTCTGGAGCCAACTCATGCGCGTCTGCCTTGTCTTTGCTGCACTATTTTCAAGTGGCTGTGCCACCACGATGGTCGACAGACTCCTCGAGGGCGACCTGCGTCCTGAGCGCTCATTTTGCGCGATGGCCAAACCGCTAGGCGGACCGACACTGGACGAGATGTTATCCCCATTCGCCGAACGAATGGTGCAACAAACGGGTGTTCATGTGCTTGAAGACGGCGCCGGTGCGATGGTGGCGCGC
>JAPKCE010000661.1 GCA_028823075.1 Myxococcota bacterium | reverse complement strand
CCAAACCCTCTGCCACCGAAACCCCTTTGACCAGCACCCGATAGACGCCTCCATCCAGTTCGATGTTGTCGCGAATATGGACTTGCGGAAGGATGATACCGAACTGCAACGCGACCTGTTTTCGCACCGCCTGAATTCGATCCAAAAGGTCACCATCACGCTGCGCATCGACAAGCGGAACAAGCGGGAAGCTAACCTCCAAAGCGATGGCGTCGAGCGGCAACAAACGCTCAAGTCGCTGTCGCTCGCTTAGACCTTTGTCCTCTAAGCGTTCAAAACTGGTGCTCGCTTCTTCTTCATCCTTTTCACGCTTACTAATCTGGGTGGCGATGAACACGATGCCCGCCGCTAAGATCAAAAAGCTCATCGTTGGCATGCCCGGAATGAGGGCAAAGAGAACGACCACCACGGCAACGACTTTGAGTTTCCCTGGGTGGTTAAAGAGCTGATCTTTAACCTCGGCGGCGATCACCTTTTTTGAGCCGGCACGAGACACAACGATACCGGCGGCAACAGAGATCAACAGCGCGGGCATCTGCGACACAAGGCCATCGCCGATAGTTAGAATGGTGTAGTTTGAGGCTGCGTCAGCGAGCGCCATACCATGCTGGCCTACGCCGATAATGAGGCCCGCCACCAAGTTAATCCCGGTGACCAAAAGCCCGGCGATAGCGTCGCCACGAACAAACTTTGAGGCGCCGTCCATCGCGCCGTAAAAATCTGCCTCTTGGGCGACGTCCTCGCGGCGCTTGCGAGCCTCTTTTTCATCGATCATACCGGCGCCAAGGTCAGCGTCGATGGCCATCTGCTTGCCGGGCATGGCATCCAAAGTGAAGCGCGCAGCGACCTCGGCGATACGACCGGCGCCTTTGGTCACGACCATAAAGTTAATGATCACCAAGATAAGAAAGATAATCATTCCGACGACATAATTGCCGCCGACAACAAAGGTGCCGAAAGTAGCGATCACATCACCGGCAGCGCCAAGGCCTTCGTTACCGTGCAGCAAGATGAGGCGGGTTGAGCCGACATTTAAGGCCAGTCGAAACAGAGTCGTTGCTAGAAGCAGAGCGGGGAAAACCGTAAAGTCGGCTGGGCGCTGCACGTAGAGAGAAGCCACCAACACCACCAACGAGATGGCGATGGACATCGCCAGCAACATATCGAGGACCACCGCCGGGAGAGGCAGAATGAGCAATAAGATGACACCCATCATGCCGAAAGCTGTAATCGCGCTGCCACGGTCTTGACTCTTATTTTCCATCGATTTCTCCCTTCCCGTTATGACTTATCGCGCAGCATGCGCTGGCGAATATGAGCCACTTGCGTGAGCACCTGGGCAACTGCTGTCCACAGGGTCTCAGGAACTTCGCCGCCCACTTTTACTTTTGCGTACAAGATCCGAGCCAAATAGCGGTTCTCGATCACCGAAACCCCATTCTCTCGAGCGATGGCGCGAATATTAAAGGCGATTTTATCAGCTCCTTTAGCAACGACCATCGGTGCGCCGTCGCCGGCGTGATCGTATTTAATCGCCACTGCAAAATGCGTCGGGTTGGTGACCACAACATCGGCGGTTGGAACGCTAACACCGAGGCGTTGTTGGCTCATCTCCATCTGCTTTTGGCGCCGTTTTCCTCTGACTTCGGGGGAG
>JAPKCE010000660.1 GCA_028823075.1 Myxococcota bacterium | reverse complement strand
CACCGCGCGCACGCAGCAGTGACCATCCGCATCGCAGGCCGCGCGATCGCGGCTGAAGGCGGCACGTCCTGGCGGGCGACGCTGCCGCTCGCCATCGCGCGCACTGCGGTCAGCGCCAATGGCGACCAGCTGCTGCTCACGCTGATCGATGCACGCGCCGGCACCGAAACTGTGGAAGCAGTCACCGTCCCGCCCGGCTCGCTTGGCAAGCATATCGAACTCTCGGCGCTGACGGTTCGCCCCCACTAATCAAAGAATTCGTAATACTACGCGTCTTAATACTACCGCCTCTCGGCAAGTTAATAATCCTTGTCTTGCTTGAGGTGGCGATGCGCATCGCCTATGTTTGGGCAACCCGACCGCTAGGGTCAGGACCCATTGATCTGAGCGGCTCGATCTGATTCAGGCTCCGTGAGGAGACCGAGGATGAGCGACCTGTACTGGCTGACCGACGAGCAGATGGCGCGGCTCGAACCGTATTTTCCCAAGAGCCACGGCAAGCCACGGGTTGATGACCGGCGAGTGTTGAGCGGCATCGTTTTCGTCAACCGCAACGGGCTACGATGGTGCGATGCCCCTCGGGAGTATGGCCCACACAAGACGCTCTACAACCGGTGGAAGCGATGGGGCGAAAGGGGTGTCTTCCTCCGCATAATGGAAGGACTGGCGGCCGCGAGCGCCACGCCGAAGACGATCATGATCGACGCGACCTATCTGAAGGCGCACCGCACGGCGTCCAGCCTGCGGGTTAAAAAGGGGATCTCGGGCGCCTCATCGGTCGCACCAAAGGCGGTATGAATACGAAGCTGCACGCCGTCACCGATGCAGAAGGCAGACCGCTCAGCTTCTTCATGACCGCGGGCCAGGTCAGCGACTACACCGGCGCTGCCGCGCTGCTTGATGATCTACCCAAGGCGCAGTGGATGCTGGGCGACCGCGGCTATGACGCAGACTGGTACAGGGACGCCCTTCAGGCAAAAGGCATAACGCCTTGCATTCCGGGCCGAAAATCCCGGATCATCCCCGTCAAATACGACAAGCGCCGCTACCGAAGCCGGAGCCGTATCGAGATTATGTTCGGTCGTCTGAAGGACTGGCGCCGCGTCGCTACCCGCTACGATCGATGCCCGACCGTCTTCTTTTCCGCTATCGCGCTCGCCGCCACCGTCATCTTCTGGCTCTGATCAATGAGTCGTGACCCTAGCTGATCGGGCTTGACCTTTTTCAACTCTTCCCGCGCTTTCTCAACGACTCTCCGGTTAAAGCGCAACGCCTTGTCGCACGCGTAAAGCAACTGGCTGTTGGGGAGGCCGAGTCTCGCAGTGTCATCCGTCGCGCCAATGTCGATCCAGAGCTTCGCCGACAACTCGCGCAGGGTCACAACGGGGGGAATCTGTCGGCCGTTGTAGTAGGCGATCTCAATTAAATGTCGCTTGATTGATCCCGCGAACCGATCATTCGAGGTGACGCAGACAATTTTACTTGTGAATAGATCGTCAGTGCGGTGGCCCGCTCTCCGCCTAATTGTGAATATAGCAGTATCGCTGTCGGCATACTTCGCATTCTCGTTATCGGGCTCATGCCAGTTTATGGTCTGCTCAAGCTCGCCAGCTCTTTCGTCGTCAAAAAACTTCTTTGACTGAGGCATAAACTTAG
>JAPKCE010000659.1 GCA_028823075.1 Myxococcota bacterium | reverse complement strand
CGAACTGGGCATTTTGGATTTCGGTTGTGTGCGCCAATACGATGTTCAGCGAACCGATGGGTTTTTACGTGTGTTACAAGCGCTTTGGTCGGATGATGATGAGGCCGTGGCCAAGGGATACGCCGACCTCGGCTTTGGTCATGGGAAGGCGGTGGTCGCACCCCAAGTGATCGCCCAATTCAACCGCATCGCCTTGGCTCCTTTTCTAAGCGATGGGCCTTTCGATTTTGGCGCCTGGAGCTTTGCCGACGAGATGCGCAGTTTTGTGTTGCGTCACCCCGAGTTTTTGCGACTTACCCCAGAGCCAGACGATCTCCTTTATTTGAGGGTCTTGTCGGGGTTGCGCGGGATTCTGAACGAAGGAAATTGCCTTGTCGATGCGCGTTGCCTCGCCGAGGCACTGTGTGCTGAGCGTTTTTAACGTTTGTTAAAGAAGGCGCAGCTTTGGGCCGATAACGGATCGAGTGGGGGTTGCTTTGGGCGGCAGGCAGTTGCGCAGTTGGATGGTGGTTCTCGGCTTGGTCATTCTTTGGCCGGTGGTTTACCTCGCGCATGCTGATCGCCACGACCCCGGACCCTTGGATCGTTTAGTACTCGGTGTCACCGGCCCTGTGTTTACCGTATACGCCACCATTAATGCGGGCATCGCCGATGCCTGGGCCGAGCGTCGTAGTCTCGGTACGGCACGTCAGGATTATTACGATTTATGGCAAGATCATCAGCGTCTTCGCCTCGTGAACATGACCTTGCGAGCCCGTCTCGACGCGGTGGAGCGGCTTGAGAGCCTGGTCCAGCTAAGGCACCGGTTTGAACATCATGAATGGGCAGCAGCTCGGGTGATCGCCATCGGAGCCGGCCAGGTGGCGCCTATTTTGACCGTTGATGCCGGCGACGAAAGCCGAGTCAAAGTCGGAGATTTGGCCGTCGATGATCGAGGTGTCGTTGGCCGAGTACGCAGCGTGCGCGCCGGTACGAGCGAAATTTTACCCTTATCCGACCCCATGTCCTTGGTCGGTTTTCGCGGCGAACTTAGTGGCGCTGCGGGCATGATCAACGGTGACGGTTCTGGCGGCTTGGTCGCTGTCGGTGTTGACCCGGGACAACCACCAAAAATTGGCGAGTTGCTGGTGTCGAGAACCTTGGAAAGCCCGCTTCCCGAAGGTTTACCGATCGGCCATGTGCGGTCGCTAGAGACTGAAGAGACCACCGGGAGGCTGTTGGTTTGGATCACGCCGGTTCGCAACCCACGGCAAGTGGGTCCACTGCTTATCGCCATCGACCCGGAGCGTCCCGACGACACGTTTCGTGCCGTTGAGCCCTTACCGCTCGGGCAGGTCCCATGAAGTACGCTCGTTTAGCCTCGTTGTTTTTGCTGGTCGTTGTTTGGGGAAGCATCGAGCGCAGCATAGGCATAACGCCTTTCATCGGCTTGTGTCTCGGTGCCTCAATCGCCTGTGCGTTTGAGCTTCGCATCGGCTTGTCTCTGGCCAGTGGTTCAACGATGATGGCGCTCGGCGAATGGACGGCAGGATTGCCCGTGGGCGCCTGGGCTCTTGGCAGCACCTTGGGTTTGATCGCTTGTCACCTGGTGCTGCATACGGCGCGTCCTGGCGCCATCGAGCGCGCTGCGGCGATGGTCATGATCGTCGCTCCTGGCCT
>JAPKCE010000658.1 GCA_028823075.1 Myxococcota bacterium | reverse complement strand
CTCGCATATGGACGAAGAGTCGCTGCGCGCCGTGACGATGATCGAATACACCCGCCATATCGCCGCTACCGAGCCGGGAAATTGGCCGGTAAAATCCACCCGTGAGACCGAACTCTCGGCACTGGTCGCCGGTCTCGCTAGCTTGAAATACGACGCAGGTCGTAATGACAGCGCGGTGATGAAGGCCTTGGGCGAGCATTACGATTTACCTGAAGGCAGCGACTTTGCGCCGCTCAAGCGCGCCCTCGCCAACGAGCATCACGACTACACCGGCTCCTTGAAAATTGCTCGCGACTGGTTCTCAAAAATGCCCGATGCGACGCAAGCTGCCTGGCGTGAGCGCCACGGCGAGTAATCAGGTAAGCTAGAAGCAGCCTCGCCGGTTTATGGAGCTTGTTATGCGCTGGTCTTTGATCGCTGTTTTAGCCTTTGGCGCGCCCAACGCGCTTTTGGCAAGTGAGCCGTCGGGCTGGAACAATCTCGGCGGCGAGGCCCAACGCATTTTAGAGCAGGGCGCTACCGAGCGTCCGTTTTCGGGAAAATACCTCAACCATAAAGACCAGGGAACCTACACCTGTGCGCGTTGCAAAGCGCCGCTTTTTCCTTCGGGTTCTAAATTTAATTCAAAGACCGGATGGCCCAGTTTCGACCAGGCCTTGCCTGGAGCGGTTAAGGAGTTAGCGCAGGCCGACGGACGGGTTGAAATCCGCTGTGCGCGTTGCGACGGTCATTTGGGCCACCTCTTTCTCGGTGAGAAGATGACCGATAAAAGCACCCGTCATTGTGTTAACTCCTTGGCCTTAGGGTTTCAGTCGCAACCCGTGGCAGAGGCGTTTTTCGCGGGAGGTTGTTTTTGGGGCGTCGAATATCTACTCGAGCAACTGCCAGGCGTGATCAGCGCAGAGTCTGGCTATATGGGCGGAGGTTTGGCGAGTCCGAGTTACCAACAGGTGATAAGCGGCAGCAGCGGGCATGCCGAGACGGTGCGTGTGAGCTTTGATCCTTCGAAGTTGAGTTTCGAGGATTTGGCTCGCGCCTTCTTTGAGATTCACGACCCGACCCAAGGCAATCGCCAAGGTCCCGATGTTGGTGAGCAATATCGCTCGGCGGTTTTTGTTGCGGATTCCGAACAGGAGCGAGTGGTCACCCGCTTGCTCGCCATTTTACGCGACAAAGGTTTGAAAATTACGACGAGTGTCGAACCTGCCGCAGTTTTTTGGCCCGCCGAAGCCTACCATCAGAATTATTATAAACGCAGCGGAAAAACCCCGTACTGCCATGAGCGCAAACAGCGCTTTTAGTCTTTTGAATCACGTATACGAAACTTGACTTTGCGCTCTTTTCCGCTGCTCTCACTCCATAAGTGAAACAGTCCGGTGCGCCTACCTTTGCTGTACTTTCCGCGCTCCGACGGCTTTCCATTTTGGTGCCAGGTCTGCCAATTTCCAGCGCGCTTGTTGTTCTCATAGGCGCCTAGTGCTTGTCGTTCGCCGTTGCGATGCCAATGGCGCCAATCGCCGCCACGCTTTCCTTTCCAATAGCCGCCAGAGGCGCGTTTGTTACCGTTGCCATACCAGCGGTGAAACGGGCCGTGCCAACGTTCATCCTCGAGCATGCAGGAGACAATCCAGCCCAGATCTTCCTGGCGTTGCATCTCTTTTGACG
>JAPKCE010000657.1 GCA_028823075.1 Myxococcota bacterium | reverse complement strand
ACCTTTGAGGATGTTGGCACGGCGGACAAGCAAGACCCGAGCGACGACATCCTGCCTGCCGGATCACCCGATGCAAACACCATCAATCATGCTTACGAGTACAGCCCCTAC
Source organism: Myxococcota bacterium (assembly GCA_028823075.1). Classification (GTDB taxonomy): domain Bacteria; phylum Myxococcota; class UBA4151; order UBA4151; family UBA4151; genus CACGMS01. Next base: position 1,555 of record JAPKCE010000657.1, on the reverse strand, counting down.
TATCGAGAAGCCTTTGACGGAGTGGGCAACCGTTTCAAACTGCTCGATAACTCTTTCTACAGCTTGAACTTCGACGTACGAATCCGCTTCTAGATATTGCCGATACGGGGTTGAGCATGAGCTTGCTCAAATCGATAAAAAATAAATTGAACGACAAAAGCGGGCGTTATAGGCGCGCTGCGGCGCGCTCCTTGACCACGGCTCGCAGCGCCAATAAGTCCGGACAACGACACCAGGCAGTCGACGCCTATTGCGATGCCATCCTGGCTCAGCAAAGCGCCGGGCAAGCGCTGGAAGCAGCGGGTGTCGCAAAAGAAGCCTTGGGTCACTACCCGGGCGAACGCCGTGTGCTGCGTCTCATCTCTCGGCTCTACGCGGCGCGTGGAGCCTATGCAGAAGATCAAAGCGGCACGTTATTGTTGCTCGCCGCGGCAGCCGGCGAGAACGAACCGATCCCAGCCGCACCATCAGGAGGCAAATCACCCGGACGCATCGAGGTATCGAGCGATCGTTTGGCTGTGCTGTCGCTGTTTCCGGAAGCCGCTTTCGAGCGCCTGGTCGCGGGAAGCCGTGTTCATCAACTGCCGACTGGGGGCACCCTCTTTGCCCCCGGCGGTATGGGTGGCTCGATCTTCCTCATTATGTCGGGCTCTGTCCAGGTTCTCGAAACCGTTGAAGAGGGTCAAGAGGTCGAGACGGCGCGGGTTAGCGCTGGGGGCGTACTGGGTGTTTTCTCCTATATGACAGGGCGCCCGCGCGCCGCGATGGCACGCAGTCTGAGCCCACTAAGCGTTCTCGAGATTCCTAGCGAAGTGCTCGATTACGAATGCGCCAACGACGCCAAATTTGCGGCCGTTCTAGCGCGCTTTTGCCGCGATCGGCTGCTGCTCAACCTACTGAGCAGTCTACCCGGCTACCGAGACTTGCCTCATGGTCAGAAAGCCCGCCTGTTAGGCCGCTTTCGCCTGCGCAACTTGGAGCCCGGGGAAGAGATCATCGGGCAAGACGCGACCGAGCCCTTTCTCGGTTTGGTCGTCGCTGGCAGCGTTCGGGTTGTCAAAAAGTCGGATTCCTTTGAAGCGGAGCTCGTCGTGCTCGAAGCCGGCGACTGCATCGGCAACGTCGGCTCACCACCAGCAAGCCCGGCCAAAGCCGCTGTCTGCGCCGGAGAACTCGGCTGTAAACTCGCTGTTTTACCGGTGCGCGCTACCGCTCAGTTGCGCGCCAGCAATGCCGAGATTAGCGACCCTAGGCCAGCACTCAAAGCGCGCAATCAGATGCTCTCCGGAGGTATTTTCTGGGCAAACTCTGCCACTCCAGCTGCGCTGGTTCCTGCGGCTTGGGACTAATCTTCAGTTAAAGGCGCGACGCGCAAACGCGAACCCTCGACCGCGAGCACGTTGACCTTATCTCCATCAGCGAGCTCAGCATCACATTCTAGACGCCAATGATCGCCGCCAGCGTTAGCCCAAGGAACGCCATCTTCCAGTCTAACACCTACCGTCTGACCGATTAAAAGGTTCATGTTGCTGCTGATGTTGGGGTTGTCGCGCAT
>JAPKCE010000656.1 GCA_028823075.1 Myxococcota bacterium | reverse complement strand
GCGAGTACGGCTTGCCAGGCCGCTACAGTATCTTCGGCAATACGGGGAATCTGATCCGAGTCGGCCGCCAAGCGCTGTTCGACCACTGTGCCCTCCGTTATAAGCAGACCAACACCCCCAGCAGCCCGGCGGTGATAGTATTCCGCGGCAATGCTCGTCGGCACACCGTCGAGCGATCTTTTTCGCGTCATCGGCGCCATGACAAAGCGATTAGGTAGGTCTAGGTCTTTGATCTTATAAGGCGAAGATAGAGCTTTTATCATTTTATCCTTTTCGGTTCCGACACTCCGCAACAAGGCGCGTTTGTCTTTCTTAGTACGTAGTTTGCGGTTGCGGCCAACTATACTGCGGCACCCATGGCAACTCATAGCCAAGTTGGTGCGCCGCGCGCTGCCACCAACGCGGATCGGCCAGTGCTGCGCGGGCGATAAATACGCCGTCGGCCTGTCCTGTGCGCAGGATATGATCGGCTTGCAAGGCGTCTGTTATCGCTCCAACCGTTCCTACTGGCATATCGGCCTCTGCTCTTATACGGGCGGCAAAGGAAGTCTGATACCCAGGGCCAGACGAAATATTAAGATTGGGCACATTGCCGCCCGCTGAGACGTCGATAAGATCCACACCGCGTTCTTTGGCCAGTCTGGCAAAGTGTATGGAGCGCTGCAAATCGCCTTCGATATCGTCCCAGTCGGTGGCTGAGATGCGCACGATGAGCGGCATGGTATCGGGTATTTTGGCGCGAATAGCATCGATAATCGCCAGCGGCAGTTTTAAACGGTTGTCGTCCGTACCCCCCCATTCGTCCGTGCGCTGATTGACCAACGGACTGCGAAACGAGTCGACTAGATAACCGTGCGCGCCATGCAGCTCTATCAGGTCGAATCCTGCAGCGACGGCACGCTTTGCAGCCTCTGCAAAGTCTTCGATGACAGCGTGAATTTGTTCGACGGTCATCGCGAGAGGTGCTGAATAGTGCCCGAAGGCCGCATCCGTAGGGGCCAACGTCTGCCAACCACCCTCCGATGTTGGTACCGTGCCGTCCGGTCCCGTAGTCGGTGGGTACGTGGCGCCCTTACGGCCGGCGTGGCCAATCTGAATGCCGATTTTGGCATCGTGGCTATGCGCGTGCACAAAGTGCGTGATCCGCTGCCAAGCGGCTACTTGCGCGTCGTTCCACAAGCCCGTATCCCGAGGCGAAATGCGCCCCTCCGGATTCACCGCTGTCGATTCGGCTATGATGAGCGCCGCGCCGCCCGTGGCGAAAGACCCTAGATGGACTAAGTGCCAATCGTTGGGAACGCCCGGCGCGTGTACCGGGTCGCAAGAATACTGGCACATCGGCGAAACCCAGCCACGATGAGGCAAGTTTACCGAGCGCAAAGTCAGTGGCTCGAATAGAGTCGAAGTCTTCATTCATATCCTTTGGGGAAAAGTAGCATTTACACTTTCCGAAAAACTCTAAAAACACGTACAAAAAAGCCGAATCGGCAACGACACGGCTAGCCCATTCGGCTCAAGGTTGAGATTAGTCAGGCCCTACAGTGAACACCATCAACATGTATTGGATGTTTCACCGCGCAAACTTTTGCATCCGCTCTTCCCCACACGCGGCCACTACATCAGCCCCTGGTAACGCGAATCTTCTCTAGTGCCGCATCCGGAAACGAC
>JAPKCE010000655.1 GCA_028823075.1 Myxococcota bacterium | reverse complement strand
CCGTGCCCACGGGAACCGTCGATTTGGTGACCACCAGCTTCGGCGAAGTCGCCTGTTCGGCGATCTGTCTAGCGACGGTCAACACATGCGATAGATCGGCCGAGCCATCCTCATCTTCAGGGGTGCCCACGGCAATAAAAACCATCTCGCTGGCCGCTAAACTCGGCGCAAGCTCGGTGGTAAAAGCCAGCCGCTTGCTGGTGCGGTTACGGGCGATAAGCGCCGCCAAGCCAGGCTCATAAATCGGCACTTCCCCAGCCTGAAGCATGGCGATTTTATCAGCCGAAATATCCACGCAAACCACTTGATTACCCGCATCGGCAAGACAAGCCCCAGCCACCAAACCGACATAACCACTACCGATGATGCAAAGATTCACCTGTTTCGCTCCCAATACCTACCTTGGGCGATAGGTTGATCCGCTCTGGCTGTCTACGAAAGCTCGTTACGCTGGCGCAAACGATAAGGCTTGTGACGGGTCACTTAATAACGGGCGTATCCTAAGAAGCTTGCCCCCCCAAATAATATAGCCCACCTAGACTGCAGGTTACGAAGACCCAGGAGAGATTCCATGCGCGTTCTCGTTACAGGTGGTGCGGGCTTTATCGGTTCTCATGTTGCCGAAAGCTTGTTGCGGCGCGGCGACTCCGTCAGCATCATCGATAATTTCAACACCTTCTACGACCCTAAGCTCAAGCAAAAGAACATCGATGAGATGCGCAAAGTTGGCGACGTTCGATTGATCCGCGGTGACCTGATGGACGAGGGGATGCGCCAAAGCGCGCTGCAAGATTGCGACGCGGTGATTCACCTCGCGGCTTGGGCCGGCGTGCGGCCTTCGATCGAGATGCCCGTGCTCTATGTCGAGCAGAATTTACTCATGCCCACCTTGCTCGTTGAGAGCATGCGCAAAGCCGGTATTCGCAAACTGGTTTGGGCCAGTTCGTCGAGTGTTTACGGCGAAAATAGCAACCCGCCGTTTGCCGAAGATGCCAATATTCTCGCACCGGTAAGTCCCTATGCAGCGACGAAAATTGGCGGCGAGGCCTTGGCCGCCGCCTTCGCTCACCTCTACGAACTCGACATCACGGCGCTGCGATTTTTCACTGTTTACGGCCCCCGCCAGCGCCCCGAAATGGCAATTCATAAATTTGCGCGGTTGATGATGCAAAACCGAGCGATCCCGCGCTTTGGCGACGGCTCAACCAGTCGAGATTACACCTATATAGACGATATCGTTGGCGGCGTTGTCGCTGCCCTTGATCACCTCGGCGGCTATCAGGTGTACAACTTGGGCGAGTCGGACCGTATTACCTTAAGCGAGTTGATCGAACTGATCGGCGAAGCCTTGGGTGTGCAACCGCAAATCGACGCTCTGCCGGTTCAGCCGGGCGATGTCAGCCACACGAACGCCGACATCAGTCGTGCCAAGAAGCATCTTAACTACGACCCGCAAGTGCCTATCGCCGAAGGAATTCGACGCTTTGCAGCTTGGTTCAAAACGCGTCCAGAACTCTGGCAGGAGATTTAGCATGTGTGGATTTGTAGGCGTTATCGGCGCCGAGGACGCCGTGAATGAAGTGCATATGGGTCTTTGTGCCCTACAGCATCGGGGGCAAGATTCGGCGGGCATCGCCGAATTCGACCAACGTTTCCGGGTGCATCTCGGC
>JAPKCE010000654.1 GCA_028823075.1 Myxococcota bacterium | reverse complement strand
CCTGGTCAGCGTCGCTGTAGACCCACAAGACAAGCGCCAAACCATCGCCATCGAGTTACCCAGCGAGGTGCGCCCCTTGAGCGAGCTCCCGGTAAGCATCGATTTGGGCGAAGGAGAGCCCGGACGTCGAGTCACCATCGCTGCCGTCGACGAAGGTATTTTGTCGCTGACAGGCTTCAAAACGCCCGATCCCATCGCCGCACTTTACGCTAAGCGCTCGCTGGGGGTGAGAAGTTACGAGACGGTGGGTTGGAACCTCATGCTGCCCGGGTCGAACCCGGCTTCGTCCAAGGGCGGCGGCGCGGGCGGCAATATGCGCGGCGGTTCTCGCGTGCAGCCCACCCGCCCGGTGGCGCTCTGGTCGGGCGTTCTTGAAGTGCCCATCCACGGCAAGCTCACCCATATCTTTAACGTCCCGCGCTACCGCGGCTCGCTGCGCGTGATGGTGGTGGCTGTCGGCAGTAAACGCATCGGCTCCGAAGCGAAACAGATCCCCGTGCGCGATCCGCTCGTGCTGCTGGCTACCCTGCCCAAACAACTGGCGCAGGGCGACCGATTTTTCATCCCGGTCTCGCTTACGAACCTGTCGGGCAAAGCCCAACAGATCACGGTCACAGCATCGGCGAGCAGCATCGACATGGGCGGGACGGCGAGCAAAAGCAAAGCCTCGCTGGAGTTCATCGGCGGCAGCACGCGCAAGCTTAGCCTCGGCGATGGTGAACCGGGACAGGTGCGCTTTGAGGCCAGGGCGATGCGCGCCATCGGCGCCGCCACGCTGCGAGTTGAGGCGCGTGCCGGCAAGCTCGTTTCGGCCGAAGAGTTACAAGTTCCCTTCAGCCCACAAGCGCCGCGCAGCCGGGTGGCTAAAATTGTTGAACTGCAAAGCGGCGACAACGATCTAAGCGAGCACTTTAAGGGTTGGATGCCAACGACGGAGCGCAGCAGTGTTTGGATAAGCAGCAACCCTTATGCTGACTCGTTTAACCACCTAGAGCACCTAATCCGCTATCCTTACGGTTGTATTGAGCAGACCGTCTCGTCGGCTCGCCCACTGCTCTTTGCTGGTATGATGGTGCCTGCAGTGGCTCCCTCTGCAGGTGAGGGAAAAGATGTCAAAGCTATGCTCAAAGCCGGACTCGAGCGGGTCTATTCGATGCAGACACCGAGCGGCGGCTTCGCATATTGGCCGGGCAGTACCCAACCCAACCCTTGGGGAAGCGCTTATGCCACCCATTTCTTACTCGACGCCCAAAGACTTGGCCAAAAGGTTGCTCCATTTCGCATCGATGATGCCGTGAATTGGCTTGTCGGTTATGCGGACCGCTTACCGAAAGACCGTGCGAAAAGGCATTATAAACGCAGTACGGCAGCTTACATCCATTACGTCTTGGCGCGAGCTGGAAAAGGCAAAAAGGCCCAAGCGCGTAGCTTCTTAGTCAGTCTTGGAACGAAAAAAGAAGGGTGGCGTAACGAAGCCAGGATGCTGCTGCAGGCTGCCTTATTCCTGAGCGGAGATCGCAGCTTCGAAGCTCAACTCAAAAACCCGGATCTGGGCATTATCGGCAATCATAAAAATAACGGTTGGAGCTTTTATTCGGACCTTCGAGGTCGAGCTTTAAACCTGGCTGTCATCTCCGAACTCTTCCCCGAGCATGCTGGGGGCGAAAAACTGGCG
>JAPKCE010000070.1 GCA_028823075.1 Myxococcota bacterium | reverse complement strand
CTTTCGAGGTCCACTGCCTCTGGCGCGGCTGCCACTGTGCCCCGGCAACCACCGAGCACCAAAGTAGCAGCGAGCAGCAGGCGAAGCATCAGTACTTGGCTTCAAACACCAACATGGAGAGGTTGCGACCAAAGCTAGGATCAACGAAGTTGTCGCCCTGGACGCCAGCCGACTTAAAGACGCTGTTGGTGTCGAAAATCTCGAAGCGATTGGTCAGGCCGATCATCCAGGACTTTTTCGGCTGCCAAAGCAAGTTGGCATCGAACCCAGCTGAAATGTCGGCGCGTTCGGTACCGCTCGAAATCGAAATAATATCGTTCGCGGTTAGTGCCCCGAACGTGCGCAAGTTACCTTTGAGTTGAGTCACGACCCGAAAGCCGCCTCGGTAGCGTTCTGAGTAGCGAGCATAGGCGCTATTTTCGGTCATGAAACCAAACATCGTGACAGGCAGAAGACGGCGGCGCGCTCCTAATCGCCAGGTCACTTTCCGTTGTTCATCATAGCGAATTTCAGCCTGCCCTGAGAAAGTGTGAATGCCCTCACCTTTACTGCTTAGATAAAACTGACTACCAGAATAACCGCCGGCGATGATCACCGATAAGCGCGGTGAAACCTGACCCATGATGCCAAGCTCACTGCTAATCGGGTCGGCGTAGCCGTTGTTCGAGTCGTCGTTAGTGTACACCGAGGTCGTCCACGCATTGTTGAGAACGATCTGGGTGCGCGGTAAAAATCGCCAATCAATATCTAAGCGCAAACCCGGGCTTACACGATTGAGATCGGTAGCGCCGACCGAGTTCGCATCATAATTTTCGCTGCCCAAACTCGCCGAAGGCTTAATGCCGATGGCGCGACCGCCCGGACGCCATTCCAAAAACCCTTCGCCACTGTTGTTCCAACGCCCCTGACGGACGCCAAGGTTAAGCGGTTCGGGTTCATCCAAACGGTTGATCCTGAGTGCTGTACCCCACCGAACCTTGCCCTTGCGGTTACCCAGCAACTGCAAGGCGGTCCCGCCTTTAACGGTCGACAGATTCGCCGTATTGCTCTCCCCAGCGGCGCTAACGAGACCAAGGTAATGATGGTAACTAATAACGTTATGCATCCGCACATCAATACGGTCCGAGGGCACAACGATGTCAAAACCGCCCTGCATCAACAAGAACATATCACCGTCGGCAGTTTCCCCTGTCGAACGGTGAGGGTTAGAGTCAAAGGCCATACCGCCTTGGAACAGGGGATGCATACGCGATTCCGACGTCAACTTAATACCGCCGTCAGCGTGCGCTGGAGCCGCCAGGGCAACCAAGCCAAATACCGCGACAACAGCGCGGAATTGTACCTGAGTTACGACCAAATCACGGGCTCCTGATCGACGGCAAAATTCACACCGTCTGCGCTAGGTTAACACTATCTGGCAAAGCTTGAGGGGGGGCAAGGGAAATGACCGATGAAGTGCAGCTTTTTTAGCCTGGCCACACTTTCAATCTAGCTCTGGCCAAGCGCCGTCACGTTCATCGACCGTAATCGGTGGGCCAAATTCTTAGCGATGTTCACCACTAACCAGGTAAAACCGTTTCTGTGAACACGGGAAAACGAATAAATATTGTCATGACTAATCGCCAACAACACAGCGTCGGTCTTTGCGCGAACCCGCGCTGCCCTGGGCTGCTTGTCGATAAGCGCCATCTCACCAACGAAATCAGGAGCAAACAAAATGGCAACTTCTGCTTTCTGAGGGTCTGAACCGACTTCGACGCCAAGTTCACCGCTTACAACGACAAACATTGCATCGCCGATATCCCCTTCTTCAAAAAGCACATCCCCCGCGCTCAGGTTCCGCTGGACCGCCAAATCCGCGAGGTACTGTTTTTCCAACGGCAACAAATCATTAAACAAAGGCGAGGCCTGAAGCGCCTCAACCCGATCAAAGGAACCGCTCATGCAACCTCCTCAAAGAAACGGATAAGGCGTTCATCTCGCTCGGTTTCACCACTGCCAACACTCAGCGGTTCCAAATAGCGGACTCCCTTTTCCGTGTCGCATTGGTAAATCTGCCCGCAGCGAACTTCAATATTATAATCTTTACTGTTATTCGACAGTGCCACGACTAGAACCACTCGACTGTCGTCACCCGAAGGCCAATAAAGAAAGTCTTCATGGCATAGACAGGAGAACGAAGTCCGCGCAGCCGCACGCAAACGGGCGATCTGTCTTTGGACTTCGCTCAGATCGTCCCGTTCATCGGACAGCTCTTCATTGAGTGATGCAGCTCGGCTCTCCAACTCTTCAACCCGTTGCATTAAGACGCCATAGCGGCTCTCCAAACGGTTGGCACGAACCTCGAGTTCGGGAACCATCAAAGTCCGCTCAGCAACTTTCAGCCAAAGCGCTTCCTCAGCGTGCCACAAGGCCTCTTTTTGTTCATTAGCCGCAGAATACTCAGTGCGAAGCCTTTTAAGCTCATCGCGAAAGCGAGCTTTGGCACGTACCCGAGATGCCTCAGCAGCGTGATCATCGCACCGATGTTCGATTGCGGTGATACGTTCCCACAAACCGGTAGCCGATTGCCGCGCCACTTCAAAGCCCGCAAGCTGCTCGAAAGCCTGATTTTCTAAACTGGCGACTTCAGAGCGTAAATTTTGGCACATGTTACGCAAATCAGCCGAACGCAGAAGAGCTTCTTCAGCAATCTCTCGCCAATAGTCATATCTAAAGACCGCCTCTGAACGCGCCTCTCCGGCGCGCTCGATAGCGACTTCAAGAATTTCGAGTCTGTGATACAACCCGCTGAGTTCGTTAAACCAGCTCTTGAACTGCTGCGTTTCGAGTAAGACTTCGATGCCAGCACGGTCCAGGCGCTGCATAATCAGCCGCTCGAAGCGAAGATGAACGGGTACGAAAAGGTCGCTTCCCCGCCGGTCGGCTTGGGAAAGCGAATGGAACGCATTTTACCTTTGATGCAGTTGGCGACAGCATTGTTCAATGCGTTGTCGGCAACGAAGATATCTGCGACGCGCCCGTTTTCACCAACGGTGACTTCGAGAACTAGCTTACCCTTGAGCGACGGGTTGCGTTTAAGCTCCCGCTCATAACAAGCCTGGAACGCGCGTTTCCGAGCGCGAATCTTACGCGCTACCGATTTCCCGTCGAGTTCCCCGTCATCAATTTTCGGCTTACTCATCGTCATACGAACGCGGATTCTCGGGCCTTTACGTTTGCCGATTTTCCCGCCACCGCCGCCAACAGCGACGCCACCGACCTCACCAATACCTACGGGACCGCCTGAGCCGCTACCACCGCGAACTGCCGGGCCACCCGGACCGCCATCGGCAGCTGCAATACCAGCCCCACCCGAAGCGGCCAAGGCCGCGCTGACATCGGTCCGAGGGTCGCCGTCAGCCTGAAAAACAACGCCCGCTCCGCCTTCGCCACGCGTGGCAATCTGCAGTGCTTTAAACACAGCACTCTGCTTAACCGCGTTACGAGCCTGCTCGCGACGAGCCGCTTTCTGCGACGAGGTTTGAGGTTTTTTCGCGGGCTTTTTCTCGACTTTTACGTCTTCTTTTTTCTCAGCCTCTTTTGGCTTGTCTTTGCCGTCTTTCGTCGGTTCCTTTTTCTTCACCTCTTTGGGCGGTAAGGCTTTTTTCGGCTTTTTAATGATCAGTTTAGCGAAACGGTCGGGCAACTGAGCAATGGTCGATTTTGGCGGCGGGGGGGTGTTGAGCGCAACGGTGACACCCGTCGCGTGCATCACCGCCGACACAGCCAAAGCAGCCCAGAAAATTCGATCCAACCGTTGCAAGGGCGGCATGTAGGTCGACTCTGCCAATTTCGTCGGCTCTGCCACAGCCGGAGCATCAACGAATTGGAAGATAACCCGCACCCCACCGACACCCAGATCGATAGCACCTTTAGATGCTTCGCTCAGCGCCATCTGGTATTCGTTACCACGCTTCCGAACACCGGTTTGCTGTCGCGCTGTTTCGAAATCAAGTTGACCGCCACCAACATTGACCTTGCCGGTCATCTGTTCGGTGAAGTTAAGGCAGTATTTGCCCCCGACGATTTCGAATAGTGTGAAACTAGCGGGAAGATCTCCCCCGCTTACGGTCAGAGTATTCGAAGCCGCAGAGCCCACTGTCACCGAACCACGTTCGGTGATGAGCTTCTGCTCAAGGATACTTTTACCCTGCGTAACCGCTACCTTGAGTACCTTTGTGCCCATGGATGGCGTCGCCTTTCTCTCTGACAAGCAATCAGCCCGCAGCTTTGATCACAGCAAAGCGGAAATTACCGTATTCCGCATCGCCTGCTGTCATTAGTACGTCGCGAAGGATCTTATAGGAAAGATCCTTGTCGCAGATTAAAATTAACTCACCCTTGAAACTTACGTCTGTATTGAGTTGCCCCAATTTTCGCTGCTTTTCCGCCTGGTCTCGCAAAGCTTCAGATAGCGGAGCTATGATGTGGCCCGCTACCTGGTCAGCCGGAACCTCACCTTTGTCGAACTTCATCGCTTGTACACCGTCGACGGTGATGCCACTTTTGTCGACAATAACAGGAACGGCGTCTTTCGGGCTCAGCAGCGCTGCGGAAGCTACCAACTTGAGATCCGAGCTCAGGGTCACCGACACAGGATTGGTCGAATAGCTCTTGAGCAGGAAGACCAGGATAATGAACAACGCATCGAGGAGCGACGTGATGTTCGGCATGGGCACTTCGCCACTGCCTGAGTCCTTATACTTTTTCTTACGCTTCATCGGTGGCGTTTGCTCCGACCACCCGGCATAAGCTCCATCAACAGACTGCCCAGCTGCGCCGGCTTCAGTCGATTCGATATTTTGTTCGTCAGTCACGATCTAAATCCCTTTTAGGCTACTGAAAGCCCGGCGAAAGAACAACATCGGGGAAAAGCTCTTTCGTCTCGCCACTTTCGGTTTTCATATCACGAGCCGCGTCCATCACACCGATCACGACCTCGAAAGGCACGTTCTCGTCGGCCATAATCATCACCTTGCGCTCCTGCTCGGCGCCTGCCTTTAGTTTCGCCAACTGCGTGCGAAGAGCTGGATAATCGTAATCCAGATAATTGCAGTCGGTTGGGTCACCTGGGCAGACATCAACATCGACTTTGCCGTCGCCGTTGCAGTCTTTTCGGCTCTCGCCGTTGGTACCCATGTTCCGCGAAAGGCGCTCCGGGTAGGGATAATCATGGTTAGCGCTAAGGTCACTGCGACAAGCACTCAACATCGGCAAACTACAAGCCGGAGGCTGAGGTGTTGCCGTATTGTCCAAGCATTCGTGCGAAAACTTGCGTGTCCCGACGGTTGGTGCACCACCAGCGGCGGGGCCGTTGGCGGGACCGCCTTCTTGGCGCACACCCCCCGGACCGAGACAACCACCATAAGCACAGATCTTAAACCCAGCGTTGCTAACAACGACTGTAAGGTTCAATTTTGGCTTATCGTCTTTCGGTTTGTCATCCGCACTTGGGCCCGATGCGACCTTCGGTGCGCTGACATTGATGATCGCCACCTCGAAGAAGGCAGAAGCCATCAACAAGAAGGGGATCAACAGCATCACCAGGTTCATAACCGGAACCAGGTTGGGCTCTTCGACTTCTTCTGATATTTTTTTGCGTGCCACGCCGTGACTCCAACGGTTTCAGATGGCTGGATACCGTCCGACGCCAAATGACGCCGGGCCGATACCAACAAGCTCGAACCTTAGCGGTTAAGCGGGTTCGTGCCACCCTGTCCACGAAGGACAAGCATGTTCACGAGTTTCATCGAGTATTGATCGATCTCGTCCATGATCTTTTTCACCAGCGTGTTTAGAATCAAGCTGAGGAACATGGTCGGGATCGCCACCATCAGACCGAAGGCGGTCGTATTCATCGCGATAGCGATGGCGTTGGCCAACATCTCTTGCTTCTGGTCGGGCGCAGCGTTTGCCACAGCGGCGAACGCCTCGATCATACCAATGATCGTACCGAGCAGACCGAGCATAGTGGCTAACGACGACAACGTCGGCAACCAAGCCATGCGCTTGCTGATGAGCGGCGCCATTTCAAGCACCATCTCCTCGACCGCGTTGGTGATCTCCTGCTCGCCCTTATTGGCACGAGTCAGACCAGCTTTGACGATGCGGGGTAAAGCAGCATGCTGCTCCGCATTGCAAAGCTTGATCGCACGATCAACGTTATTAGCCATGATCAGCTTTTGGATCTGAGCCATGAAGCTGTGAGCGTTTAGATTGTAGCGGAACCAAAGGAACCACACACGCTCAGCAACAACAGCTACCACCACCACCGACACAAAGGCGATGGGGTGCATCCAAGTGCCACCATTTCTATAGAATTCTGCAACCACCGACATGAGAACCTCCTGTACGTCTCTTGTCCCGTGAACCAATCATTGGATCACGTTCATTTCAGGACAGAGTTGTTAGTGAACTTTCTTTTATGTGGCAAGCCGTCAGAGCGGCGGCTTGCGCATACTTTCTAATAGCTTCGGAATTAAGCTTCGACGAAGCTGTAAACTTTTGAGGTTTAACTTGCTCCGTTGAAGGATATACATTGCCTGGGGGCGTTGTATTTTACCCGTAATCTCAATCGCTTCAGAGATGACCAGCTTTTTCGCAGAAGCCTGCCCAGGGGCAACCAAAATTGCGGCCACCACAATGAGGCCAGCCCTGGTCATTAAGCGATTAAACATGAGCGAACTCCAAACAGTTTTCGTATCCGCAGCATGGTACACGCGCCTGAAAACTGCGCAAGTGATCGTTCGAGTTGAAACGCGCTGTGTGGATGGAGCAATCACTTCTCTTCCCGCTCCGAGCCGTCGCCCGAATCTGACACGGGCTCTTCCGGCTCGCTTTCGCCCTGCGCATCGGGTGATTCAGCGCTTTTTTTCAGTTCGGGTTTTTTCTTATTTTTCTCGTCGTCGTCTTCTTTTTTTGCATCGGCAGGATCTTCGCCGTCAACCGGCTTTTCGTCTGGTTTCTCTTGCTCGGCATCCCCACTGTCCTGATCAACTGGGGGAGGACTCGACTCCAAACCAACAGGCGGACGATTAATCTCCAATTTAGATGGCTCGATCGACTCCTGTGACGAATCTTGTGGTTCCGGAGGAACGCTTTCGGGCGGTGTTCCTGCTGACGGCTCAACAACTTCGCTAGCTGCTTCGCTGGCGGCTGCAGCTGCAGTTGCAGCAGCGGCTTCTTGTTTTTCCTGTTCGCGCTGCATGCGTTTCTTACGTTTTGCTTCGCGTTTTATATCGCGTTTTGCGCGCTTGATGGCGCGGCCTCGTTTTTTCGATTCCGTGCGAATGGCCTTTTTGGCCGCTCGCAATTGTTTTTCGACCTCAACCTCGCGCCCGGCACTTAGATCGGAACCTTCACGGAAACGCTGGAGATAGACCGACGCCTGGCGCAACCGCCGAAGAGGATCGATCATTTTTTTATCGAGGTGCTTAACAGCGACGCCGTCAAAAAGGTCGCTTCCGACCTCCTGTTTCATATCGTCCAAACTTGCATCCGGGCAGAGATCTTCGCTCGGTTGGTCGGGAAGATCGTGATCGAGATATAAAATGCCTAAATTATACAGAACCTCGGTCCGCTGGGGATGATCACTAAACACCTTCATTAATGTTTTTCTAGCACCTAAATAATCGCCTTTATCGCGCTGAGCGACGCCCTTGACGATCCAGCCTTCAACCAGGTCAGGGCGCAGCAACGTCGCGCGGTTACTCAAAAGAAACGCCTCAGGGGCGTCGCCCTTCTCCAGCAACACGCGAGCATAATTAATGAGAACTTCTGGCCGGTCGGGCATGGCTCGTGCCGCTATTGCTAGATAACCGTGAGCTCGGCGGACGCGCGCCTCAGCAGTCAACTTCTGCGCCCCTTTGGCGAATTTGAGGTAAGCCAAAGATGCCAAATAATTGGTCATGCCGTTGCTTTGTTCACCAGGAACCTTGAGGGCATTGCCGAGAACCAGCAAACAGAGTTCCATCTTATCGCGCTTACAAAATGACCAACCCAGCACCTGCATCGCGCCGACGTTAACTTCGTCCAACTTAAGCGTTTTCATGGCCAAGGCGCCCGCTTCTTCAAAGCCACCCGTTTCGAGCAGCATGCGACCGTAGGCGTTGCGCAGACCGAGCACCCTACCGT
>JAPKCE010000653.1 GCA_028823075.1 Myxococcota bacterium | reverse complement strand
ATTCAGCGTCGCGACGGTTCTTCACTTTGGCGGTAAGCTTGCGAATAATCCCAGCGATTCCGCCGCTCGCCTCGGCCACGCTAACCAGAGCGATCAAGGCCAAGGTGAAGATCAAAATCCACAGGTTCCACTTGCTCGAAAAGGCAGAGCTTATAGCGTCCAACAGGCCGCTAGTGGCACCGCCCAATGCCCCGTCGGCGCCGACCATAGCGCCCACGAGAATGCCGGCGATAAGCCCCGGAATGACCATGCGAAAACCGACGGCGATGAGTACGGCGAGCAGTGCCGGTAGTAAACTGCGCCAATCGGCCAGCGTATGGGCGCTCGGTGTTGCTGCCGTCCACTGCGGACCTATGCCCTTTTCACCGATGTGAAAACCTAGGCGTTTGTCGTCGTCAATCAAGCCAAAAATAAGTGCCGAAGTCCCATAGTTACAGCCGGCTGGCTCGCTTTGGCTAAAAGTCGCTAGGTCGCTATTCCATGCCTTCACCAAAGCCTCGCTGGCGCTAACGCCAAAGCTTCCGGCAGCTTGACTACAGAGCGAGCGGGTTCCTAATTTGGGCAGGCCGGCGCGTCCGTCGCTGCGCCGGTCAGGAGCACCACCGCGGCGCGCCTTGTGCACCACGTCGATAAGCAGTTGCTGACGAGCTTCGTCCAGACTGACTTGGCGCCGAGGACCCGGCAGGTAGACAATTGCCAGTACCACCAGCGCCAAAACGCCGGCAGCCAAGCGCCTTTTATGAATCAAGGGGTCGCGGCGGGGTGGAAACTGCAACCAGCGGAATTAAAGGGCTCGGGGATGGCCTCGGCCCAGGGGCTAGGCGCATGCCAAGGATGATCTTTTAAGAAGCGCACGAGGTTGGGGATCCAAAATGCGGGATGCGCTGAATGACCTTCGGTATGAGGGCAGTCGACGACGTTGCGCCCGTGATTCGTGAGAAAGGCGATGTTGGCTAGGTTAGTGTGTTCAAAGTTGACCACTTCGACTCCGAACATACCGTAGCTGTCATCCTCCCCACCGTGGGTGATGAGTACCGTCTGCTGGCCTTCGCCAAGATCGTTCCAGTCAACACCCAGGCTGGGCAGCAACTGTCGCCCTTGGCCGCTCGGGTCGAGCAAGTCTTCTTGGGCAGGGTCGCTAAAGAAAGCGCCGGACAGAGGCGCCGTCGCGGCGAACAGGTCGGGATAGCGCGCCATCAGTAAGTTGGTCATCACCGCCCCGCCGGAAAACCC
The DNA here is from genome assembly GCA_028823075.1 of Myxococcota bacterium. Lineage (GTDB taxonomy): Bacteria > Myxococcota > UBA4151 > UBA4151 > UBA4151 > CACGMS01. The sequence continues at coordinate 443 of JAPKCE010000653.1, read as the reverse complement.
GAGCGAGTAAATCTGCGTTTTGTTAATGTTGTAGTCCGCCAGCAAGCAACCGACGATGGATTCGAACATGGCCGCATCGATATTGTCATCGCCCGGCGAGGAGTAGAACATATCCCAATCAAGCCCCGGGGGCTCGCCTTGAACCATCATGTTGGCATCGTCGGGTGAGATGACGATAAAGGGGAAACCGTCGCTGGTGTTGTCGACGCGGTTATTCGCTGTCCAGTCGCTCAGTTCATTGCCAACACCGTGCCAGGAGAACACCAAGCCGATGGGCTCGCCGGCGGTCGCTGCGGCGGGAATAAGCGCGTGGAAAACCCGATCGGCACCGTCGACGCCTTTGCCGATGGGCCAGGTTTCGTTGAGGCCGTTTTCAATACTCGGCGCACTGTCCGGGCAGGTAAAGGAGATCTCGGGCTCCACCGGGGGGGGAGGGCCGGCGT
>JAPKCE010000652.1 GCA_028823075.1 Myxococcota bacterium | reverse complement strand
TATTTTGGCGCAGCGGGTGGCTCTCGCCGACCGTCTCAGTTTCCGCCTGGCCCTTACCGGCGCTGACGACGAGCTGCGCGCCGGAGGCCGGCGATATGAGACCTCCGACGGCGATGCGACGGTCGAACTGATGGTCGGTAGCTTGCGAGCCAGCGACGAAGCGGGTGGCTCTGCGGCAGTCAGCCCGAGGTCGGTGGGCAGCGATCGCGGCTGGGCCTTGACGGTCGATGAGTTGATTTTACCCGAAAGCGGCGGTGCAGGGCGAATCAAGGGCCTGCTGCAACTGGCAATCTCGCGTCAGACCGTTGACCCGATCGACAGCCTAACGGGCGATTTGAAAATAACCATCGACTTGCCCTTTGTCGGCAGCTGGCTCGGGCGCTGCCAACAATCCTTTCTGACGGCTCCTGAGGGCCGAGATTGTCCGCGTTAAAATGGCACTTGTCGCCGTAGGGTTAAGTGGTGGGGTCGACAGCTCGGTGGCTGCTGCGATGCTGCTCGAGGCCGGGCATGAGGTCGTGGCGCTTAGCATGCGCCTTTACGACGCCCCGGAAAAATCAGGGAAGAGTTGCTGCAGCCCAGACGATCTTTTCGACGCCCGTCATGTTGCCGATATGCTCGGAATCCCTTTTTATGTTCTTAATTTCACAGAGATCTTTCGCCAAACCGTGATCGAACCTTGGGCGGAAGGCTATCGCGCAGGGCGCACGCCAAACCCTTGTATCCGCTGCAATGCCATCGTGAAGTTTCGCGCCTTGACCGCGCGTGCCGATGCGCTCGGCGCGGTGGCCTTAGCAACCGGTCATTTTGCTAAAGTAGAAGAGGTTGACGGGCAATGGCGCCTTGGGCGTGCGGCAAACCGCAGCAAGGACCAGAGCTATTTCTTATACCCTGTGCCGGTTCAGCGCTTGCCCAAATTCTGGCTTCCGCTGGCGGATTTGACCAAAGAAGAGGTGCGCGCCCGAGCTGCCGCGTTGAGCCTGCCAACGGCGACTAAAAACGAGAGCCAGGATGCCTGCTTTGTGACCCCGAACCCACCGCATGTCGTCGTTCGAGCGATCACCGGCGAGGATCCCGGCAATGGGCAGGTCGTCGATGAAAATGGTCGAGTCCTGGGTATTCATAAGGGGTTTGATGGGTATACCATCGGTCAACGTCGCGGTTTGGGTATGCCCGGCGGCCCTTGGTTTGTCGTCAGCATCTCACCGAAGCGCAATGAGGTGGTGGTGCGTCATGGCGGCGTCGCCACGACTCAGCGAATCGAACTGGATGAAGTGCATTGGCATATCGACGCTCAGGATCAACAGGTTGGCGTTAAGTTGCGTTCCCGCGGTGAGCCCGTGGCGAGTACGCTGAGCGTCTTAGGCGATGGGCGCGCTGTGCTAGAGTTTGACGAACCCGTTACTAAGCCTGCCCCAGGTCAAGCCGCCGTCGCTTACGACGGCCAAGATTGGGTAGTCTGCGGCGGTATTATCTCCGCTTAATGCCGAGTTAAAAGTGACGCGTTGTGCCACAGCGCACGCATAAAATTTGTCGTCTGCCTGAAACCTTTGCACAAACGATCCGATGAACAGGACAAGAAGGTCGGGTGGAATGGAACTGCTTCGACCTTCGTCGTATTGGTATACTTCGTGCACCGTCTTCGTTGTGTGCTGCTCGAGGCGAATAGGGGGATGTCATGAAAATTAGG
>JAPKCE010000651.1 GCA_028823075.1 Myxococcota bacterium | reverse complement strand
ACACAGGCGGCGAGCAGGAGCGAACTAAGGGCGATTAAGCGCATAAGGGTTTCTCCACGCTCGGAGTGTAGCGCATTGTGTAGGGCAAGGTCGATTTGTTGTGGTTTTTGTTCAGAGGACATTTTTTTTACCGTAGTCACTGCGCTAAAATACCGGTCGACGCACCTGTTTAGCCTTTGGATTAAAGGACTTTTAACTCTCCTCGTCACTTAGTCCCACCGGTGTCATCTGCTCGGGCCTGTAACCTAAGGCGCCTTTGAAGAAAGAGCGCATGGTGTCCATATCGGCAGCGATGTCGCCGCTGGGCATAAGGGGCTCGCCGATGGTCATCGTCTTGCGACTAAAGTCCAGTCGCACGGGCATAATCTCGACTTTAGCAGCCAGTGCAATTCGGTAAAAACCGCTGCGCCAATGGTCGGTGTGACTGCGCGTACCCGAGGGCGCGATGGCCAGCCAAAAACGGCTACGATCGCGGAACATCTGCGCCACTTGATCCACAACCCTATGATTTCCCTCGCGAATGACTGGGGTCCCGCCGGTGGCCCGCATGAACCAACCAAGCGGCCCCCTAAACAAAGTGTGTTTCCCCAGATAATTGCCCTGCAAACGCAGTTTCCACTTGAACAACAAGGCCACCGGGAAATCCCAATTTGAAGTATGCGGCGAGACGATCAGGACGAGATGACTACGCTGCGGCAGTTCTCCGGCCAACTTCCACCCAAATACCTTTAAGGCGAAGGCACTCAAAAAGCTCAACAGCATCGACACGGGTTTGCTCCTAGCGAAACTGTGCTGCATCGGCGCTGCTCCCGGCGTCAACTTTGAGTGACTTGTAAGGCTCGCCGCTCGTCTCTATCGTGCTGCCATGACGCTCATCTCTGATCGCTATCATCTGCTGCGCAAAATCGCTTCTGGCGGTATGGCAGAGGTTTGGCTGGCCGAGCAACGCGGGCCCGGATCCTTCGTCCGCCGCTTGGTTATCAAAACCATCCACGCGCATTTCGCGGAGGATGAGAACCTGGTCACCGCCTTTGCCGATGAAGCGCGGCTCGCGGCCTTGCTGCATCACCCTCATATCGTGCGCGTCGAGGATTATGGTGAGCATAATGGACGCCCCTATTTGGTGATGGAGCATCTGCAAGGGCAGAACTTAAAACAGCTGGCGAGCTTGGCCAATGGGCAAAATCTGCGCTTACCCGAACGGCTGGTTTTGCAGCTTGGTATTCAGATGGCCGAAGCCCTTCATTACGCCCATCAACTGAACGATGACCAGGGCCAGCCGCTGGGTGTGGTGCATCGCGACGTCAGTCCGCAAAACATCATGTTGATGCCCAACGGCACGGCCAAGCTTGTCGATTTTGGCATCGCTCGGGCAGCGAGCAACGAAGGGAAGACGGTCACAGGAACCCTCAAAGGCAAGCTCGCTTATTTAAGCCCGGAACAGGCATCGGGGAAGAAGGGTATCGATCATCGCGCCGACCAGTTCTCGTTGTCGGTGGTGCTTTGGGAACTGCTTATCGGCTCCCGGCTTTTCGCTTCAGATTCGGATGTCAGCACGCTAAAGCGGGTGGCTTTTGGTGATATCCCGTCGCTTGCTCTCTACGGTGCCCGCTACCCGCAGCCGCTAATTTAGACCATCGACAAAGCCTTGAGCCGAGACCCGGAGGCGCGCCACAGCGATTGCGGCGAAT
>JAPKCE010000650.1 GCA_028823075.1 Myxococcota bacterium | reverse complement strand
ACCATGCCCGGCTGAAGGCCACCCGGCTCGCGACCTCGGCCGGCACCGTCGCACGACCGTCGTCCGTCAGGCATCGGACCTCGGCCTCGACCGATGGTCGGAGGGCGGAGCCGCGCCCTGCGTTGGTCACGCGGAGGTCGCTCAGCACCCCCAGCACGCGATCGCCGTCGCGCACCGCATCGGCAGCGCGCTTTTGTGCCTCTTGTGTCGCCGCGTAGGGCAAGCCTTTGCCCAGAAAGCGGACCTCGATGGGGCGCATTAGCTCAACTTTCTACAGCGCGCTTTGGTCCATGCTTTCAAGGTAATCCTTGAAAGTTTTCATAAAGAGATCGGCATCCGAGCCGTTGACCAGGCGGTGATCAAAGCTCAAAATGTAATGCGCCCTGGGTCGGATAGCGATCATACCGTTGACGGGTACCACGCGATCTTCGGTACGGCCGCAGCCGAGGATTGCGACGTTCGGCTGGTTGATAACGGGAGTACCCCATTGCGATCCAAAAACACCGGGGTTGGTGACCGAGAAACTCGAAGCCTCTAAGTCGCTCATCGTCAATTTTTTGCTTCGTGCGCGGGTCGCCAAGTCGTCGAGAGCGATAGCGATACCGCGTACGCTAAGGTGGTCGGCGTTCTTAATCACTGGGACCATCAAGCCATCCGGGACGCTGACCGCACAACCCAAGTTGACGGCGCCGCGGTAGATCATCTGATCGCCGCTAACGGAAGCGTTAACCATGGGGTGTTGGCGCAAGGCCGTGGCCGTTGCCTTGAGAATAAAAGCGGTTACCGAGAGCTTAACCCCTTCAGCGGCGAAGCGAGCTTTATGCGCTTTGCGCAGATCCATCACGTTGCCCATATCCACTTCCCAGCAGGTTTGAACATGCGCCGCCAGGTAGGTGGAGCGTGCCATATGCTCCGAAATAGCCGAGCGCATTGGGCTCATCTTTTCGACGCGATCACCAGGATAGATCGGAATGTCCGGGAATTTGATTTCTGTCGGTGCTCCGGAGGCGCTCATGCGTTCGGCGACAACGGTACCAGGCGGAGTGACGGGAACTGCCGGGCCGGCGAAAACCGGGGCGCTGGGCACGGCTGCTGCCGGTGCGGCGAGGGCGGCGGGGGCAGCGAGGGCAGCGGGCGCTTGATGGGCACCGGAGGCGACGTAGGCGAGCATATCGGCCTTGGTGACCCGACCATCGATACCGCTTCCGCCAACGGCGCTGATCTCAACACCATGTTCTTTAGCGATGTTACGCACCACCGGGCTGGAGATGTTACGGCGGCGGTTGGTGAGTTCGTCGAGCGCCGGCGCGGCCGCTATCGGTGCGGCGGCGATAACTGGAGCAGCGACGGGTGCAGTTACCACCGCTGCCACGGCTGCCACTGGCGCGACGGCTGTAGGGACCGGGGCTGGCGTGGCTTCAGCTGCTGGCGCCCCAGCACCACTGGGCAAGCTTGCACTGGCGTCGCTTTCGATGCGCGCAATGACCGTTTGAATCTCGACCGTGTCGCCTTCGCCAAAAAGGATCTCGGCGATGCGCCCGGCTGAAACGCTGGGGATTTCGGCGTCGACCTTATCGGTGCTGACTTCGAGCAGGGGCTCATCTTCGGCGACTTTATCACCGACGTTTTTAAGCCAGCGGGCGATGGTGCCCTCGGCGATGGATTCACCCAATTGCGGCATGACGATGTCGAT
>JAPKCE010000649.1 GCA_028823075.1 Myxococcota bacterium | reverse complement strand
CATCGCGACGCCAAACAATGAAGTCATCAAGCCCGGCCGCAGCACTTCTTTGCTCGCCGAAGGTTTCATCGCTAAATCCTAAGGGTAACTCCGAAGCCGCGAAACGCCAGGAGAGCGCCGCCGAGGGCTCGGCCCGATAGCGCTCCCAAAGACGCTCTCTTTCGCCCAAACTCAAGCGCAGGCGCGACTCCGTTTCGGCATGCGGGGCCGCGAGTGCGCCGGCAAACTCCTTACCGCTTAGCGGACAAGGGTAGATGGCCCCGGCCAGGCGCAAGGCCTCAAGGACCTCAGCGTAACGCGCCGAACGATCGCTCTGGCGACAAGCGGCATGCGATTCGGCGTTCCCTTCAAGCGCTAGGCGACCGGTTTTAGGCAAAGGGTCAAAGCGCAGCCCGATCCAGGCTAACTCCTCGCGAATCGCAGCTTCCGACCCGCTGACAACACGGGGTAAATCGAGGTCGTCGATGCGCAGCGCGCAGCCGCCGCCATGAATGTGGGCGTCCACCCAGGCGAGGACCGCGCTGCGCAGATTACCCACATGCTGGGCGCCGGTCGGGCTTGGTGCATAGCGTCCACAAACAGCGTTCATGCGCCCTCCATCCTTGCACCCGCTGGCATCGCAGCCTATCGGGTCTGCGACAAGTGCATCGGAGTAAAGCATGGAAATCATTGCCAGTGAACACGCCCCCGAAGCGATCGGCGCCTACAGCCAAGCCGTGGTCCACCAAGGAATCGTTTACGCCTCGGGCCAGATCGCTTTGATGCCAGATGGGTCTTGGGCAGGAGGCGACGCAGCGCAACAGGCTAGGCAGGCCCTTGCGAACCTCAACGCGGTCCTGGAAGCGGCTGGAAGCTGCGCAGGAAGAGTTCTAAAAGCATCGATATTTCTCGATGATATGAATGATTTCAATGCGGTCAACGAAGTCTACGCTGAGTATTTCGCAACGCATCGACCGGCGCGCGAATGCGTGGCTGCTAAAGGCTTGCCGCGCGGCGCCCTGGTAGAGATCTCCTGCGTCGCAGCCGTGGGACGTCCATGCTGCTGACCGTCAACGGGAAAGAGCAAAGTATCGAGCCCGGAAGCAGCCTGCTGGCCCTTTTCGAGCAACTTGAGCTAGAGGGCACGGTAGCCGTCGAACGCAACGGCGCGATCGTGCGTCGAGATGATCACCAAAGCACGTTACTCTGCGACGGTGACCGCCTTGAGATCGTCCACTTTGTCGGGGGGGGATAATGGAAAAGCTACGTCTTGGCGCTCATGAGTTTTCGAGCCGTTTACTTACGGGTACGGGGCGCTTCTCTAATTTGGCGATGACCGCCGAAGCGCTGGCGGCTTCGGGTTCCGAACTCTGCACCTTGGCGGTTCGTCGCGTTGATCTGGGTGAAAAACGACAAAGCGCGCTATTGAAAGCGCTACCGCCGGGCATGAAGCTTCTGCCCAACACTGCCGGCTGTATGACCGCCAAAGATGCACTCAGGGTAGCTCGCCTTGCCCGCGAAGCGCTACAGACAGATCTGATTAAACTAGAGATATTGGCCGACCCGCTGACCCTTTACCCGAACAATGCGGAGACCTTGCGCGGCGCCGAGATGCTCATCGCTGACGGCTTTACCGTACTGCCCTATTGCGGCGATGACCCGGTAGTCTGTCGCGAACTCGCCGCCCTGGGTTGTGCAGCGGTCATGCCTTTAGC
>JAPKCE010000648.1 GCA_028823075.1 Myxococcota bacterium | reverse complement strand
CGCTCAACAACAACACCGCGAGCACTAAGACGAGCCGCTTCACAGCGCGTCACCCAACCAGTCGACCGCGCTTTCGGGAAGGCCTTGCTCGCCGCGCAGCATGGGCAACTCTTTTTTAACCCTCGCCAAAAACCCTGCTTTTTTCGTTTTGGGAAGCGCCGCACCGCGTGCGAAGCGCTGGCGCAAAGGATCGACGTACCGACCATGACGCTTCATGCCGTAATGCAAATGGGGCCCCGTCGAGCGACCCGTTGTGCCCACGCGACCCAGCAACTGACGCTGCGCCACGTACTGGTTTTTGCGGACATTGATGCGGCTCAAATGAGCATAGATCGTCTCATAACCGTTGGCGTGGCTGACGATGACCAGTTTGCCGGAGGCGCCGGCCCAGGCCGCGTATTTTACCCTGCCTCGAGCGACGCTCCAAACCTTGGTTCCCGTGGCGGCACCATAATCCACACCGTTGTGTTTCTTACGCCGCCCGAGAACGGGGTGAAAGCGCATTCCGTACGAGGAGGTGATGCGCGTAATCGGTACCGGGTTGCGTAGAAAGGCACGCTGCATGGAGCGGCCCGAGGCGTCGTAGACGGCATAGCCCCCCTTCTTTAGGTCGGCGCGAAAGGCGACCATCTCCCCGTGCAAGCCGCTCTTATAAACCCCCGAAAGCAAGCGGCCGTAACCGACGAAAACACCGTCCAAATACAATTTCTCGACGAGAACGGTAAATTCGTCGCCGCGGCGAGTTTCCCGATAAAAGTCCATCGCCCAACCAAAAAGCTCGACGTATTTATTGAGCAGAACGGGGTATTCTCCAAGCTCATCAACGCTCTCCGAGAGCGTACTTTGAATACTCCCCCGCACCAAAGCGAGCTTGATATCGACGGCGAAATCGACCTGGCGGATCTCGTACCCGTTGTCTTGCGCGACGGCGCGCTTCACGCTCGGTGTCTCGGTGGCATATTCGCGGCGGACTTCAATAAAACTCACGCGCCCCGACTCTAGCCGCATGGTCACCAAATCTTTGGGCCTCAAACGGCGATAGTCGATCCCTTTATCGCGCCCTTTCATGCGGCGTGTCGCCGAGATTAAGCGATAGGCCTCAGCCGAGGCGACCCCGAGATCGTCGAGCAGTTCGCCAAAGGTCCGCTTACCGACACGCTCGGTGATCATGCGCGCCGCGACTTTGGGCTTTGGCACCGAACCGGCGTCGCCCAAAGGCGGCCCCGCATCGCTCATCGCAAGCAGATTCAAAAAGACTAATAGGCTCATTAATTAACGTTTCTTATTTCGAAAGTACTGCACCTGCCACTTGTTCACAGCGGCTCGATGACAGCGTAAGGTTGGGCAGAACACGTGGCTGCCGTCGTTGCGGGAGACAAAGAAAATCGCCTTCGTTTTTGCCGGGTTTACGGCAGCTTCAATAGCGGCCCGACCGGGCGCAGCGATGGGCGTTGCCGGCAAACCATGGTGCACATAACAGTTCCACGGATGCCGCATGCGAATGTGTTTGCGGCGGATATTACCGTCGTAGCCGACGATTCCGTAGATGATGGTCGGGTCGGTTTCGAGCCTAATTCCTTGGCGTAAACGGTTATGAAAAGCGCCAGAGATTATCGGCCTCTCGCTCGCTTTTCCGGTCTCTTTTTCAACCACAGAAGCCATGCTCAGCACCTGAACATCAGACCAGCCTAAGAC
>JAPKCE010000069.1 GCA_028823075.1 Myxococcota bacterium | reverse complement strand
CTGAGGTGACAGCGATCCACGCCGGTCTCGAATGCGGTTTGCTCAAACGCTTGTTACCGGATTGCGATATGATCAGTTTTGGTCCTGATATTAACAACGCGCACAGCCCCGACGAAGAGGTGAGCATCCCGTCGGTCGCCGTGGTTAAGCAGCAGGTCGAGCGTTTGTTATTGGCGCTTTGCCAAGCATGAAAAGGAATTAGTGATGAGTAGAACCATGGTGGTAACGGGCGTTTCTTCTGGCTTTGGCTTGGTGATCGCCGCCGAGGCTTTGGCACAGGGTTGGCGTGTCCTCGGCAGCGTGCGCCGCGAACCTGACGGCGAAGCCCTGCGTAAGCTCGGGGGCGATATCGGCCTGCTCGACATCTGCGACGAGGCTTCCTGTGCGGCTTTTGCTGAACAGGTGAACGCTTGGTGTGAAGGCTCGCTGGATTGCGTCGTGCATAACGCCGGTACCGCGTATCCGGCGCCGATGATCGGCGCCGAGCGTCAAGACTTCCGCCAACAGTTCGAAGTTAACACCATCGGCCACATCGATTTTAATGCTCGCTTAGTCGAACCGATGATGAATGCAGGTGGCATTAGTATTTTCATCTCCTCTGTATCGACCCAGATGCCCACCGCTTTGCTCGGAGCCTATGCGGCGTCGAAGCGCGCTCTCGAGGCGATGGCCGAATCCTTAGCCATGGAGGTCGCGCCGCTCGGCTTGCGCGTGGCCGTGGTGCGGCCGGGAAGTTACCGTACGGCAATCTGGGAGACCTCGGTCAAGCGGGGCGCTAAGTACCTTGAACTGGACAGCAACCTCCCGAGTAGGGTGCAAGAGCATTACCAACGCTTGGGCAAAAAGGTGCGTCGCGCTGCAGTGGATCAGCCGATGGCAGAACCGGCACAACTCGGACGCTTTGTGTTGCAGGTGGCCGCTGGAAAGCGCCGCGGGTTTTACCACACCACTCCGCTCTTCGCGAAGACCCAACAGTTCTTCGCCTGGCTTTTACCCACCCGCGTCTTTCATCGGCTCATTCGTTGGGTCTTAGGGCGCTCTTGAACTCTCCTTGACATGCCTTGTCTTTAACAGGCTCAAGGCTGCACGAGTTTGGAGCAAAGCGATGAGCAACCATACCCCTTTGCATGCTGAGCATCTGGCCCTGGGCGCGCGCATGGTCGATTTTGGCGGCTGGGATATGCCGGTTCAATACAGCGGCGCTAGCGCTGAACATGAGGCGGTGCGCAACGGCGTGGGCATGTTCGATGTGAGTCATATGGGCGAGGTTTGGCTTCGCGGTGAGCAGGCGGTGGTTGCCATAGACTCACTGGTCACCAACTCGGTAGCGGGTCTGCCAAACGGTAAGGCTTGTTATGCCGGTATGCTCAACCAAGAAGGCGGTTTTATCGATGACCTCATCGTTTACCGTTTCGCCGAAGATGAAATTTTTATCTGCCTGAACGCTTCAAATGCCGCCAAGGATATTGCTTGGATGCGTCAGCATTTGGGCGACAGCGTTGAGGTCGTCGATGCTTGCGCTGACTTCGGGCAGATCGCTGTGCAGGGCCCATTGGCCGTCGAGTTGGTCGCTGGGTTGAGTTCGCACGACCTTGCAGCGATGCAGCCTTTTGAGATGGCCAAGGTCAGCTTAGCCGGAGTCGAGGGCGTGATCGCAGCGCGCACAGGTTACACCGGTGAAGATGGTTTTGAGTTGTACATCCCCGCTGGGCATACGGCAGAATTGTGGCGCGCCTTGTTGAAAGCTGGCGTGACACCTTGTGGTTTAGGGGCGCGTGATAGTTTGCGTTTAGAGATGAAATACGCGCTCTATGGAAACGACATCGATGCCAGCACCAACCCGATCGAAGCCGGCTTGGGTTGGGTTTGCAAAGACAAGATCAAAGATTTTATCGGCGCCGAGGCGGTACGCCAAATGCGCGCCGAGAAACCCAAACGCAAACTGGTCGGTTTGCTGCTTGAGGGCCGCCGCGTTGCACGTTCGGGTTCGCCGGTGGTCAACGATCAAGGTGAAGCGGTGGGGCGAATCACCTCGGGCGCCTTTTCACCGAGCCTCAAGAAGAGTATCGCCCTCGCCATGGTGCCGATTGGGTTGGCCAAAGTTGATACTCAGGTTGGGGTGGATATCCGTGGTCGAGTCCACGCAGCACAGGTCGTCAAAACACCTTTTTATAGAGTTTAAGCTGGAGCTATTATTATGACAAAAATCCCCGAAGAGTTGCTCTACAGTAAAGACCACGAATGGGCGCTTGAGAAAAATGGTGTGCTCACCATTGGTATCACGGACCATGCTCAAGTCCTTCTCGGCGACATCACCTACGTTGAACTGCCGGAAGTCGGCAGTGAGTTTGAGATGGGCGATGATTTTGGTGAGATCGAATCGAATAAATCCGTTAGCCAATTATACGCGCCGATTACCGGAGAGGTTGTTGAGATCAACGAAGAACTCGACGACGCTCCCGAGGTGATCAACGATGACCCTTACGGCTCGGGTTGGATGATCAAGATTCGCCTAGCCGTTCCGGACCAACTTTCGGAACTGATGAATTCGGATATTTATGCCGAGCATTGCGCTTCGGAAGGCTAGTCAGAGCCTTGGGGCGAATGCCCCAAGAGATTTTGGGAAAACTCGTGTAAAGCATGCGCGTGTTCACCGCAACAGAAGGGTAAGAGCGTGCCGATTTTAACCGCAGCTTTAAGCCTTTTGCTCGCCGCTCCAGCTCCAGCACCAGTTGCCGGCTCGAAGTTCTCGGGTTCTTCGGTCAGTTTGCGCCATGCGCTCAACGCTCGCGGGCTCGACCGAGGCGCCGATTTAACGTGGAACCCTTATGCGGCTGCAATTCTGAGTTTGAGCCCGAGTTACAAACTTCCGGCTGAGTTGAATTTATCTGCAAACATCGACTTTTCGGGTGAATACACGCGGCGAGACACTGAGATTTCACAGCTTAATTTCGGCGATCCTACGCTAACTCTTTCGCGCCGTTTTAGTCATAAGCGCAGCGGCTTGGCCTTGGACAGCAGCGCAACCTTGCTCTTTGGTTTGTCGCCAGCGAGCCGCGCCGCAACGCGTTACGCTGCCGCAACTTTAGGCTTAGGCCTTGGTCGCAGCTTTAAAGAGTTAAAAGATGTTAAGCTGCGTGTTGGCTTTAGGGCTACCGCCTACGGCCACCGTTCGACCCACGGGGTTTTGGGTCAGGCCCTTTATGGCGCTTGTTCGGGCTCTTTGGCCTTGGATGATATCGCTAGTTCTTGTGCTGAAGAGATGCTCGTCGGTAACGGTTCAGCCAACGCTTATGGCGCGTTGTCGAGCAACCTCAGCGCAACGCTAAAACTACCAAAAACCCTTAGCGTTCGTGCCCGGTTTGGGGCGTCGTGGATGGCAACCTATGCCACGGCTTTAGTCGACGAGCGCATTTCGTTTGAAGGCCCAAGTGGAAGCAACGGCCGGTTCTTCTTAATGTCGGACCTGCGTCTAGCCGCAGCGCCAATAAAACGTCTCGGTTTGGCCTTTGGGCTGCAAACGGGGCATCCGCAATTGGCTACTGATGGGCAGTACCGGAGCCCATTTTTCAATCGTTACTCGAATCTGTATTTTGATCTCACCCTTCGTTTTTGATCGGAGCTTAACATGAAGCGCCATCTGCTTATCGCTGTTTCTTTTGTGCTCACCGCCTCGGCCTGCGCCGAGGAGCAACCGACCATCAATCGGGTGCAGCCCAATTACATCAAAAAGGCTGATCTCGTCGGGCTTTGGTATTATGGCCGAACCATCGTCGGTGTGCCGGCTGCTGACGGCTTCACTTTTGTTGGTGATGGCAGTTGGGACCTCAAGCGTGTACGCTTCGATGTTCAGGAAAATATTTTATATATTCGCCGTATGACCGAGATGCTCAAGGGCGGCGATAACCTGCTGCGCCGCGCTGCCGAAGGTCGTCAGTACGAAGGCGAAGTGGTCGGAGCGTTTCGCATCCTGAAGCATTTTGATATCGCTCAGCCTTACAACTCGGCGACCGGTGAAAAACTCAACATTTTGGCAGAAAACGCCATCGACCGCCCTTGGAGCGAGCGTGATTACATGCGCGTCGATTGGTCTAAAAACCAGGTAGTTATGGCAGATGACGGCTTTGATGTGCAGCGCACCGAGCCGGTCAACTACTACGTTCAAGATCCCGAGCATCCGGATGCCCCGAAATTTGTGCGCAAGGAACTCACCGACGCTCAAGGTGAGATGGTCGACACTTTGGATTACTTTGACATCACCACACGCATGTTCGCCGCGGCGGGTACCTATACTCACCCCAGCTGGGGCACCATTCCACTGTGCTGGTTTTACGACCATCAGTTCGAAGAATGTGGGCCTGGCGAGTACACCCTGCGCAACAGCTTTTTGCGCATCAAGCCCGACAGCCAATATGAGCCGCGCTCTTATAAAGGTACGGAATCGGAGCTCTTTGGTTACTTTCAAAGCGAACGCTTGGTTTACGACCGAGCTCCTGGCGGTGGCCCTGGGCAAGAAGGCATTCGCCACCAAAATAAAGAACAGCTAATTAACCGCCACAACATCTGGGAAAAAACCATCGAGCCCAACGGCGACCCGATGGCCTATGCAGCGCGCACCGGCAAGCCGCTGGTTTATCATGTCAACGAAGACTGGCCCAGCGAAGCCGACGATCCGGTGATCAACGCCTCTGCGCGCCAAGTCGCCGACCAATGGAACGATGTCTTCTCGGGTGTTGTAACGCAACTCGGGGCTTCGATGCCCGCCGGCGGACGTATGTTCGTTTTATGCCCCAACAACCCCACGCAAATCGGCGACCCGGTCGAATGCGGTGAGCCGGGATATTTTGCTCGCCTCGGCGACATCCGCCACAGCTTCATGGCCTATCTCCCCGATTATATGACCTACGGCTTGCTCGGTCTTGGACCCTCGAACACCGACACCGACACGGGCGAGATCATCTCCGGTATGGCTTATGTCTACCACCATAACGACACCGCTGCTTGGGATGTGACCGAGATGATCGAACTGCTTTCGGGCAGTCGTGAGGCTGACACTTACATCGACGGTACCAACCTTGAGGATTGGGTAGAGCGCTTTCACGACAACCGCCGCACCCGCTTCTCGTCGCGTCACAGCGTCGACGACGCCGAGCATATGATCGAGAAAATGGTGACTTCGGAGAACGCCCGCAGCTTTGATGCTCGTCGCCAACCTCCCAGCGAAGAAGATGAAGCCGATCAGCGCAAACGCGGCTTTGACGCTTGGCTCGCCGACCAGTTACCGCGCTTTGAAAATGCCGGTGTGGTTCGCCGCAAAAATGGCGCCGCTCAAGCTCGTCTCAACTCGCTCGTCGGCACGCCGGTCGAGGGCATGCTGATGCAGGCCGATAACTATTTAGGCTTCGGCTATGGTCCCGACTCGCAACCCGGCGCGGGCGCCAACGAGCGAGCTTCGGTATTGCGCGACGGTTTTGGTGGCGAAGTCGCGCAGCGCCAAAAAATGTTTGAGGATTGGGCAGCCAGCCGCAACATGTACACCCGCGGTATGGCCGATGACGCTCTTATGGGCCTGGCGCGTGAATACGCCGACTCCGGTCTTAACACCTTTGAGATTTACAACGCTGTGCGCGGTCGTATTTTCTCCGCTGTGCTGGCTCACGAGGTCGGTCACTCCATCGGCTTGATGCATAACTTCGGTGCTTCAGACGATGCTCTGAACTATTTTCCTGAATACTGGGAGATCCGTAGCCAAGACGGCACCGTCGGCCCTCGCGTCGGCGCCAACGCCGACGAGATCACCGATTACGAGATCAACAACAGCATCTACAATTACGCCTACACGTCGGTCATGGATTACGCCGGAACCTACACCATCGATGGCACTGGCCTTGGGCGTTATGATAACGCAGCGGTTTATTGGGGCTATGGTAATTTGGTTGAAGTCTACGAGGACCACGGCGATGTCGAGGCCGATACTTTGGTCGATTGGTGGCAGGACCAAGGTGAGGTTATGGGCTGGGCGAATTCGGGGCCGACCTTCTACCATTACACCAATTTCTACGATGAGATGGGCGACAAGATGTGGCGCGACGATAACCGCGTCTGGACAGACTTTGATGACTTTGTTCCCGAGACCGAAGAGGCGCGTCGCAACGCCAATTACGGACGCGCTCTAAAAGGTCCTCAAGCCGGAAAACTGCGCATCCCTTATATCTATTGTTCCCACGGGCGCAGCGACCTTGGCGATTCCTGCTTAACTCGTGACTCAGGAGCTGACCCCGCCGAACGCCTGAAGAACATTTTGGATAAAATCGACACCTGGTACATCGCTCGAAACTTCCCTCGCGGTAAAGTGAGCTCCCGTTATTACTGGTGGAATTACGTGCCGCGCTACTATCGCCGCACCTACGATCGCATCAAGCAATGGCACGACGTTTACGGTCTTTATAACGGTTTCTTGCCCCAGTACTACGACGCCGATCAACTGCGCGTGTTCTTTAGCGACGCTAAGAACGGTTGGGGAACTCAGACTTGGGGTGTCCAGGCCGGGTTCAACCATTTGGTAAAAACTCTGCTCATGCCCGACATCACCGATTACGGTCCCGAAGTGGCCTACGACGGCTCGACCTTGCTCAAGGAATGGCCCTTTAATGGTGGCGAGTCGATCGAACTCGGTGTTGCCAATGCCCGTTACTATTCAACGGCCTGGTCGCGCGGCAGCAATGGCGAGCGAAACTGTGGTTATTTCTGGTGGGATTGCCTGCATCATGTCGGCTTCTATCTCGATAAGATCATGGCGATTTACGCCTTGAGCGATTCGGAGACCAACTACATAGGCCGCTCGACGCCCGAGGACCTGCGCGAATGGCAGATCGGTTTCTACTCCACCTTCTCGGATCAGATCCATTCGGTGAACAACGCGATTATGAGCCAAGACTGGTCGAAAGTTGGGCCTTACGTTGAAGACGGTGAGCTGCGCTGGCCGAACTATGCGGGTGCCTTGGATACGGTTCACGATGCACCGCTTAATCCCTACGCTACCTTCACCGTTCAGCTTTATTGGCAGGTGCTCGGGTTGGCGCGCTTTCAAAACACCTACGACCAACGGTTCTTGGAAGAGAATCAGGTTTGGGTCGAAGGCGGCGGCGTGGCACCGGAACTTGCAGCCGAAAACAAGATCACCTGGGTCGACCCGGTTACGGGTACGATTTACGGCTCGCGCCGCGGTGATCCGGGCAGCATCTACGGTGGACAATTGTTGCTGGAGCGCGCTGCGGATATGGAGCTTTACTCCACCTACTGTGACGACGGCAGCGGAAACTGTCTTGAGCCTCAAGGCGATAACACCCGTGAAGGCGTTAGCGCCGAATTGCGAAAAGCGAGTCAGTTGATCTCGGCCTTGGCGACGATTCAGCGGCGTATGCGCTTTGGTAATCCTTTCGCTCCCTAGCCTTCTGATGTGCTCGCTTTTGAAGGCATGAAGAGTAGACAGCAGAGGCAGTCTTGGCGCAGCTTCGGCGCTTGGAGAAGCTCTATGCGCGCCTTGTTCTTCCTTGGTTTATGGGTTTCAGCGCCGGCCTTTGCCATCGTCGGCGGGCATCCGCCGGCCGAGGACGACCAGCGTTTTGATGCGGTCGGCGCTTGGTCGCGAGCGGCTTGGTTGGGCTTGGGTGAGTCGCCAAGTTCTGATCATAATTGGTATGGCGGAGCCACCCTCATTCGCGCCAACTTGGTGGTTACGGCCAAGCATCTCATCGATAATGAAGCGGTCGCCTCTGGGGTTTATGCTGTGCGTTTTAGACGCCGTATCGACGGTGGTCTTGGCAGCCGAGAGCAGGGCGTTTTTTCGTATCATCACGCGCTCGTTGATCGAGTGGTTTTTGGGCCGGGCGATCGCGCTTTGGCCTATCTCGTCGAACCGGTGACTCATATTCAGCCCATCGCTGTCATGCAGATCGGTTTTCGGGGCCTTGATGGTGCGGACCATATTCATGCGGGTTGGGGTCAAGAAGGCCCCGGTGCGGCCGAGGGCCCGCGCAACCAATTACTACTCTGCGATGAGAACCAATTGACTCGGGTGAGTCTGAATTCCGTGATCTACCCCTCCTTAACTGGTGCGGATACGCCTCCTTGTGCTGTCAACCGCTGGGATTCAGGCGGTGCTGTGCTCGTCGAAGAGCAGGGGCGTTTGTGGCTGCTCGCGTCGCACCATACTTACGGTTCTGGCCCAACGATGGCGGCCTGGCTAGATTTTGAGGCTAGCCGTCAGAGTCTACACAGCCCTTTTGGC
>JAPKCE010000647.1 GCA_028823075.1 Myxococcota bacterium | reverse complement strand
CGGCAATTAAAACGTTGCCGAATTAACACCCGCCGGAAACAACTGACTATTTTCATTTTCCACCGCGCACATTACCCAAGACCAGCAAAAACAAGGAGCAAAACATGTCGACCCTACTAATCGCACTCGCGTTCGTCGTCGTCGTCCTCGCCGTCAAAGGCATTAAAATCGTTCAGCACAGTAAGATCATCATCATCGAAAGGCTCGGCAAATACCACGCGACCCTGGAGAGCGGCGTCAACATCATCTGGCCGTTCATCGACAAACCGCGTGAGATCATCTGGCGCTTCACCCTCGAAGGACATCGCGGCGAAACGGTCTATTTGAAAAAGACGGTCACCGACATCGACCTGCGTGAAACCGTCTATGATTTCCCAAGCCAAAGCGTCATCACCGCAGACAACGTTCAGATCATGATCAACGCTGTTCTTTATTTCCAAATCACCGATCCGGTGAAAGCTGTTTACGAAGTGCAAGATCTCCCCGACGCCATCGAAAAGCTCACTCAAACCAGCTTGCGTAACGTGGTCGGTGACATGGACCTGGATAGAACCCTAACCAGCCGCGACACCATCAACGGCACGCTGCCCGCCCTACTCGAAGACGCCACCAACAAATGGGGCGTGAAGGTCAACCGGGTGGAACTGCAAGATATCAACCCGCCCGAAGAGATCCGCCACGCCATGGAAAAACAGATGCGCGCCGAGCGTACTCGCCGTGCCACGATCTTAGAAGCAGAAGGCACCAAACAATCGGCAGTGCTGATCGCCGAAGGTGAGCGCGACGCAGCCATCGCTGACGCCGAGGGTACTCGCCAGGCAGATATCCTGCGCGCTCAAGGCGAATCCGAGGCGCGCCTGTTAATCGCCGACGCCGAAGCACAGGCCATCACACGCGTCGTTGAGGCAGCAGGGGCTGACAAAGCAGTTCCCTACCTCACCGCCCTACGTTATCTTGATAGTTTAGAGGTCATCGCCAAACGCGATGGCGGCGGCGACAAACTGGTGTTCATGCCCTTTGAAAGCAGCGCCGCGTTAGGCTCGCTCGGCGGTATTAAAGAGATCCTTGGGGTTGGCAAATAGAGACGAAACCATCGGTTTCAAGTCACCGCCTAAGGGATAGCTCTTAGGTGCTCGACTTAAAGTCTTTGGCGCGAAAGCGTGCCAAGGCCTGGCGCACGATGCGACTCTTATTAGCACCGCGCTTACCGCTGGATTTCACCTCAGCGAGCAACTCGTTAAGCAGCGCCACATCTTCTGGGTAGAGGCTGAAGGTCGCCAAAACCACATCGCGTTTGGGCGGGTTTCGCCGACCTTTCGCCGAGCGGGCGAGCTCGTCCTCGTAAAGAATATTATCGGGCATGTTCAAAGGGTTACGGCTCAGCTTTTCATCGCTCATGGCGATACCCTCCAGGGGCGCTTAAACACCCACTCGACCAGTCCTCGGTAATCCTCTGCTCCCTTAGAATTGGGGGCGTCTTCAAACACAGTGCGCGCCCGAGACGGAGCCTCGGTGATGCGCGTCGTTTGGCGTATAGTCGGCGAAATACGATCTGGAAAACGCTCGGCGATGGCCGAATGGACCTGCCTGTCGATGCGACGACCCCCATCGTACATGGTGGGCACAAGGCCTACCAATTCAAGTTTATGATCGAGCAGCTTTTCGACGTTGTACCGCGCAGGAGCGTTTTCCTCGCATACTTG
>JAPKCE010000646.1 GCA_028823075.1 Myxococcota bacterium | reverse complement strand
CCGTCGTCGATTATTCCGATGTTGCTTACGATCCCGTGGCCGCGGCCGAGATGGAGCGCCAGCGCGCCGTCGAACACGGCACCCAAGTGGATAGCGGCCCAGAAGAGGATGATGCGCCTTCGTCGACGGCCGATGTAAGCCCCGAACCTGACGAACAGTTACGGGATGTAAGGTCTGAGCCGACCCCCGAGCTTGCGGTCGATACTGAGCGTGTGGCAGCCGAGAAAAAGGCTGCCTTTGCGGCTAGAAAGCTCGCCGATGCCGAGGAGAGCGCTGAGCGTAAACTGCGCCGTGAGCAGGAATCCGAGCAGGCCGCAGAGAAGCGCCAAGAATTGCTCAGCGATCAGCGTCAGGATTTTGAAAGCGAACGGCGTGCCGCCTACCGTATCGGCCTGAGCAAAACCAAAAAAGGTCTGTTTGGTAAGATCGCCGGTATCCTCAATTCCTCGTCGGCCATCGACGACCAATTGATGGATGAGCTCGAGGCTGTATTGTTCACCTCGGACATAGGCACACGCACCGCGGACCGCTTGCTTGAAGAACTCAAGATTCGTCGCAAGAGCGAACGCTTAAAGACACCGCAAGAGGTGGTTGAATCGCTGCGCGAGCAGATCAGCAAGGTCATCGATTTACCCAACCACAGTCTTTTCGAAGGGCTTGAGCCGGGCAAGACCAAAGTTGTTATGGTCGTCGGCGTGAATGGGGTTGGTAAGACGACCAGCATCGGTAAATTGGCTCATGCCGCACGCCAGCGCGGCCATTCGGTTCTTCTGGGCGCCGGCGATACCTTTCGCGCCGCAGCCGTCGAGCAGCTTGAGGTCTGGGCACAGCGCAGCGATTGCGAGTTGGTCCGCGGCGCCGATGGCGTCGATCCAAGCTCGGTTCTTTTTGACGCCGTGAAACAGGGCGTTGAGAAAAACGTCGAGTTGGTGATTTGCGACACGGCAGGTCGTTTACACACCCGCGCCGAACTCATGGATGAGCTTAAAAAAATGTATCGGGTCATAGGCAAAGCTGCCGAAGGAGCCCCGCATGAGGTGATTTTGGTGCTCGACGCCACCATCGGCCAAAACGCCATCGCTCAGGCGCGCACCTTTGTGGACGCGGTGCCGGTCGACGGAATCATTTTGACCAAGCTCGACGGCACCGCCCGCGGGGGGGTTATCGCCGGCATCTGCGATGAGTTAAAAATCCCTGTTCGCTACATCGGCGTGGGTGAAGGACTTGACGATTTGCGCGCCTTTGTCGCTGCTGACTTCGTTGATGCGCTTTTCGATTCCGTTCTGGAAACAGCGTAATAATTCGCTGCTTTAAAACTCCTTGTCCAGAGCGGTTGACCTTTCAGAAAGTCGGGCGTTACGGTGAGCCTAAGCGATGGGGAAAAGCCATGGGTCAGAAGCTCGAAGTCAAGGTTGGAAGCCGCCGTTTGAGGGTCCAAGTGGGAAACCATTCGGAACGCTCGCTGGTAGCAGCCGCCGATCGAGCTAACGAAGTCCTGGAACGCCTTAGCGCCGTGAGTAAAGGAAGCAGTGAGGGAGGGCCGACCAGTACCCAACTGGTGCAAGCCCTTTTCACCATTAGCCTTAGCTACGAAAATCATCGTGGCGAGGCGCGTAATATGATTGAGGAGGCAGCTGGCGACGTGGTTTCAATGCGCCAGCAACTTGAAGAACTGATTACGGTTTCTGGAGGGCGCGTTTAAAG
>JAPKCE010000645.1 GCA_028823075.1 Myxococcota bacterium | reverse complement strand
CGGGCGCCGGCTCTTCTCGTTTTGGGTAGTGGCGTAACCTTTGTCGCTACGAACTCGCATGGCGGGTATGGCCTGCATCACGCTGTTACCTCGATGAGTTGACGCTATGTCGGACCTGACCAACGAGGGCAATGAGAGCGGCCAATCTGCCGAGTCAGAGGAGTTCGGCGGCAGTCGGTGCAGCCGGAGGGACCGAGGCTTTGGAAGAGACCGAGAAGGTCACCGACGGTGGCGTCGGAGTCTTGCGCAGCGCTGCCGAACTCGCTGGCAGCCTGAACCCCACCGGTTACATGATTGTGTTGCAGGTATCCCCCATCATGCACCCCGTTCTGCTCGCTATCGTCAGCTTCGGCCAGAACGGGTCCGAAGACGCCTGCCTGTTCTACGGTCCCTCCGTGCGTGACTTTGACGAGCGCTCCTAGCCGCTGATCCGCAAACACCGGCATCACTCAGCAGTCTCCAAGTCCTGTCCCAGCCACCGGTTCGATCGGCGAGAACCCGTACCTTCAGGCGCCATTTTTCGCCGTTTTCAGTTGTCACCACGACACGTCGGGGGTGTTGGCATCAGCTGTACAAAACCTGCGGACTGCCTCCGGTGGGACAGTTACATTGGACTTTTGGCCTTACGGCAAACCTTCCTCGAACACTTTCCGCGCGTCCGAGCCGAGCCATTACTGCTTGCCCTAAAATTACCGTGGGATTTAGGAGCCACGTGGGTTTGGTCGAAGCGCTCTGCAAGCACTTCAATGGTGCGCTGATGGAACTGTTCGTGCAGCGGTGTTTCGATGGAATGTTCACCGGTGCGATCTATGCATCACTCGCGTTAGCGATCGTGATGATCTACCGCTCAACCGGCCTCTTGAATTTTGCCCAAGGTGAGATGGGGTTGATGGGCGGCTATGTAACACTGACTCTGCTCTCGCCAACAGGCTCGGCAGGTATTGGTATCCCTATTGCAGGCACAGCATTTGCGTCGCAATGGGTACCACTACACCCCTGGCCTCCGTGGGTTGCGATCTTGGGGGCGGTGGCTCTCGGGGCATTGCTTGGAGCGGTGATCGAACGTTTTATTATGCGACCGCTCACCGGCAGGTCGGCGCTGTCGCAGGTAAACGTCACCATCGGCTTGCTCATTTTGATAAATGGCATCGTGTTCCAGGTCTGGGGTTCGTTCTCGCGCAAGGTCGAGAGCCCATTCCCGAACGAGGCGGGCGACTACTTCGGGATTCTGGGTGCGCGGTTGAGATACACCACGGTCGGGGTCTGGGCCACGCTCATCGTGATTATCATCTTGCTCAGCCTGCTGATTCAGAAGACAAAAACCGGCCTGGCATTCCGAGCAATCACCAGCAACCGCGAGGGCGCCGCTCTTGTTGGAGTGCCGGTTAATCGAACGTTGACCATTGGTTGGGCCATCGCTTCCGCGATCGGGGCATTGGCCGCATCGCTCGTGGGCGGCGCTATCTCGCTGAGCCCCATGATTATGTTGAACCTGTTGATCTACGCGTTGGCCGCCGCGACCATTGGGGGTCTCGATAGTCCACGAGGCGCGATCGCCGGCGGTTTGATCATTGGCCTTACCCAGAGTCTTTCGCCGCCTTATCTGGGTATTCCCACCGAACTCACGCTGTTGCCGCCGCTTGCGGCGATGGTCCTTGCGCTGGCGGTGCGACCCCACGGCTTGTTCGGCACTGTGCCAGTGAACCGA
>JAPKCE010000068.1 GCA_028823075.1 Myxococcota bacterium | reverse complement strand
CACCCCGGCGGGGCTGAAGCAGTTTGGCGTTCACCCGACGATGACCGCCGCGATAGGCTATGCAGGCGTTGGGATCAAAGCTCGGCTCTTCGAGTAAACTTGCACCAGCGACAACTTTGAACACCGAAGCGCTGGGAAAGCGCGGTGTAAAAGCCAAGCCTCGCCCCTGCTCGGGCTCACGCTTGCTGCTCCCTGCGGCTGCGATCACCTGACCGGTCGGAACATCGATAACCGTCACGGCGCCGTACTCGACTCCAAAATTGGTCATCATCTGTTCGAGTTGCGCTTGCAGGGCGACATCAGTGGGTTCGAGACTTACTTTTTTTAACTTAGGCTCTTCAGCCTTAACCGGCTGTTGCGATTGGGCACTTAGGCGGCTCAAGCGCCAGAACAGCTCTTCAGAGTTAGACAGGCCCGAAACGACCCATAAGGCGGCCAGGGCGAAGGCGGCAAAGAGGGAGATGCTGCGCATGGGAGCTCCTTTCGGTTTGCCGGAGTGCGGATAGGTGTTTGCACCTCCAAGCACCTCCATTTGAGGGCATCTTTCGGCTGGGTCAAAAAAACTGCCGGATTTCGCTACAGACATGCCGGCATCAGCATGACAAAGGCTGAGGATGAAGCTCGACCCCCATTCCTGGTATCAACGGCTTGTCCAGCGCCATGTCGAGCGTCGGGCGCGGCTGTACAAAGACCAGCCCGCTGCCACGCTCGACGGGTTCGCCGAGCACAGTTTGCAACGCAGCGGTTTTGCTTATGGGCTGCCGCATCTCCCCAAAAGCTTGGTGATGCGCCTCGACGCGCAGCGCGGCGGCACACGCATTATCTTGTTCGCCCTCACCCGTTGGTCGCTTGAGCTTCTCGATGAGGCCTCGACAGCAGGCGGGCTGCCGCTGAGCGACGCCGAACTCAAAGCTTGGCATATCCGATTGATGGCCGATCTTAGCGGCTGCCCAGAACGCCTCGAGGTTATTGGCGATTCACTGGAGCGCTTAGGGCTCGGCGATGGTGTGCCACTGACCGGTTTGCCCATGATCGCCGGTCAGACGAGCATCGAAGCGCGCTTTATTGCCGATTGGGTCGAAAGCCTCGCAAGAAAAGACCTTAAGCCCGAGCGGCGAGCGGAGCTGCGACGCAAGGCAGCGCAAGAGCGCTTGCAGCTCGGTGGACTGTTACTCGCCATGCACGCGGCCGAAGGCGTAGCGGGCCCCAGCAGCGCCAAGATCATACGCAAGCAAATATTGAATTTACAAGTTGAACGCAGCGCTCAGACCCAACTCGAGAGTTGGCTGATTAAAGCACCAAAGCCCGCCGAAGTCGTTGGCGTCGCCGGGGCTATGGAGAGCGCTCAACTGCTGCTCTGCGGTTTGGTTGCAGCAGCGCTCGACGGGCACCAGAGCGAAGCCGAGATGAACATGCTCGTCGCCTTTGCGAAGGCCGCGGGTATCAGCCCGTCTCGTCTCGATGACCTCGGGGCCGATGTGGCGCAGATGATCTTTAACCAATACGAACTGGTCGAGCGCCTTTGGACCGAACAAAGGCGCCATAACCTCGACCGCTCAGCGCTTTATGCGGCACTTTTGAGTCATGGCGAAAAAGTGGTCAATGAACTCAAAGAGGCGGGCGGCGCCATGAACCTATTGCGGCGCGCCAGCCTAGGCCAAGACCTCAACAAAGACGAATGGGCTAACCTACGAGGCAGCTTGTCCGATATGGGCCGCACGGTTCCGGCGCTGGCTCTGTTCGCCATGCCCGGTGGAGCTTTATTATTGCCCGCGGCCGCTCGTGCCTTGCCTTTCGACCTTCGTCCTTCGAGTTTTCGTGATAGTCACTTGGCGCCCTCGTGGTTTGGTGAACTGGCCGAACTTGAGACGCTCTTCCACGACGAATACACCCAGGAATTCCCAGACCCCCTTTTGGAGCCGTCATGAACAATCCGGTCATAGACCTCGAATTAATTCGGCGCATGCCGAAAACCGACCTTCATTGCCACCTTGATGGCAGCCTGCGTTTGACAACGATTTTAGATCTCGCGGCCGAACAGGGCGTGACCTTACCCGCGGATACCGTCGAAGGTCTCGGCAAGGCCATTCACATGGGCGAACTCTGTGATGATCTTGTCGATTACCTCAAAGCTTTCGATGTCACCCTCAGCGTTTTGCAAGATGGTTGGGCGCTCGAACGCGTCGCCTACGAGTTGATCGCCGACGCCCACGCCGACGGCGTACGCTACATCGAGATTCGTTACTGCCCGGTGCTGCACCTAAACAAGGGCATGACCGGGACCCAGGTTGTAGAGTCTGTGCTCGCAGGAATGCAACGTGGGCGCAGTGAGTTCGGGGTCGATTCGGGCTTGATCATCTGCGGCCTGCGCAACATCGACCCCCCCACCTCGTTGCGACTCGCTCGCTTGGCGGTGAGCTTTAAAGATCGCGGCGTCGTTGGCTTTGACCTCGCCGGTGCCGAGATGGATCATCCAGCAAAAGACCATGTCGAAGCCTTCTACCTGATCCGCAACAACAACATCGCCTGCACCTTGCACGCCGGCGAGGCGGCGGGTGCCGACAGCGTTCACGAGGCCATTCATTATTGCGGTGCACATCGCATCGGCCATGGCGTGCGCTTGGTCGAAGACGGCAGCTTGCTAAACTACGTCAATGACCACCGTATTCCGATCGAGATCTGCCTCAAATCCAACCTACAGACCCGCGCCGTTTCCGACCTGCGCAATCACCCTTTGCGGCTCTATTACGACGCCGGTATGCGCCTGGCGCTAAGCACCGACAACCGGCTCATCACCGACACGACGGTCAGCGATGAATACCTGCTCGCCGCCGAGACCTTTGGCTTCAATTTCACCGAACTCAAACGCCTCTGCGTGCAGGGCTTTAAGTCGGCCTTTCTTCCCTACCGCGAGAAAAAAGCGATGCTCGCCGAGATCACTGAAACCCTAGACTCTATGGGCGGCTCGCCCGTGGCACAGACCGACGCCCAATTCGAATCCCGGAGACCACAATGATGCGCTTTATCTGTCTAATCACCTTGAGTATCGCCTGCGCGCCAAGCACGCCGAAAGCCGAAGCAGCGCCTCCGGCAAAGCCGCAGAAAGCAACAGCACCAAGCACGCCGAAAGCCAACGTGGCGCCTCCAGTAAAGCAGCGGAAAGCAACAGCACCAAGCAATGATGACGCCCTCGGTACGTTGGCCGGCGAGCCGCTAGGTCTGAGCGATCTAAAACCCGAGCAGCGCGCAATTTTGACGCGTCATGAAGCCAAAGCTTCGCTCGAACGCTGGATGGTTCTGCGTAACCTGGCGAAGGACGCAGCGCTTAACAAAGCGCTCAGCATCGGTGCGAAACAAGACGGCCTCAACGCACAACAGTTTCTCGCCAAAATGAAAACTGAGGTACCGGCAAACCCGGTGACCGCAGAAATTATCCAAGCGGTGTTCATGGGCAACCAACAACACTTTGAGGGGCAGACCTTGGATCAGGTCAAAGGCATGATCAGGGCCCAACTCGGCAAAGAGTTCGCCTCGGTACAAGAGCATGAGATCCGCGATCGCCTGCTCCAGCGCTTCCCCTTCGTGGCGACGATCAAGACACCCGAGTTGCCGATATTTAACGTCGATGACGCA
This sequence comes from Myxococcota bacterium, assembly GCA_028823075.1. Classification (GTDB taxonomy): domain Bacteria; phylum Myxococcota; class UBA4151; order UBA4151; family UBA4151; genus CACGMS01. The sequence continues at coordinate 4,748 of JAPKCE010000068.1, read as the reverse complement.
GCCTCACCGAGCATGGGCGGCGCCAAAGCCAAGGTCACGGTGGTGCTATTTTCGGACTTCGAATGTCCCTATTGCGGTCGCCAGGCGAAGCTCAACGAGGGCCTCGCCAAACATTATGGTGACTCGGTGCGCTGGGTATACCGACACTATCCTCTCGACTTTCACAAGCATGCGACCAAGCTAGCGGTGGCCGCCATCTGCGCTCAGGAGCAAACGAAGTTCTGGGCCTTTCATGACCGCTTGTTCGACATGCGCAGCGGTTTTGATAATGCCGGCTTGCGCGACCATGCGGCTGCTGTTGGCGTGGCCGACTTAGGGCGGTTTATGAAATGCTTAGGTAGCCCAGCGAAATTGGCGCGTATCGCCAACGATAAAAAGGTGGGCGACGCCGCTATGATCGAAGGAACGCCAGCGCTCTTTATCAACGGCAAACCCTTGTATACCATGATTGACGGCGACGCGTTGCAGGCTTTAATTAACCATGAACTCAAAGCAGCCGGCGTTAAACCGCCGCCACCGATGGCGCATCAACACTGACTTTTGAGACCTCCTTATCGGCGCCATGACGCGGCGCGTCAAAAAGCAATTGACACAGCGCGTCATTCACCTATCTTGTCCTTGAACACAGAGCGACTTTCCGCTCATCAAGGAGAAGACCATGGTACGAAAAGCGATGATCGAACGTCTCACTAAACTCGGTGAGCAGACTGTCAACCAAGCAGCCGAAGTGCTGGGAAAAAACAAAACGCTTCAGGATAAGCTTGAGACCGTGGTCAAGGGCGGCATGGCGGTAAAAGACGAAGTCGAAGGTAACGTCAAAGTTGTTATCGACCGCCTCAACCTTAAGAACGCAGTCGATCTCGACGGCATCAAAGAGCGCCTCGATTCGCTGGAGAGCGACATTGAGAACTTGCTCGGCGAGCTCAGCGGCCGCGTCGCTAGCCTGACGAGTCGTGTCGGTGACCTGCATTCCAAACTCACCGGCAACGCGCTCAACGACGAGACCATCGAGGCCGTTGAGGTTGCCGAAACTCCGATCGCCGCTGCGGCTCCTGCCGCCGAAGCTAGCTTGGCTGGCCTCACGGTCAAGGCGCTGCGCGAACTCGCCACCGAGCGTAAAATCGAAGTGCCCACGCGCATTTTGAAGGTCGACCTGATCGCCCTCATCGAAGCCGCATAAGACAAAGCGTTCAGCTTTATCGACAAGACGAGCGACCCCCCTGGTCGCTCGTCCTGTTTTTTGCCACCACGTGCCCATGACCAGTCTCGACTTTTACCTGCTCGCCGCCGTGCTCATCGCCACCCTCGGCCTTGGCTTGCTCGCTGCGAAGAAAGAAACGACGGGCGAGGATTTCTTGCTCGCTGGTCGCAGCTTAACCTGGTGGGCTGCAGGCACCTCAATGGTCGCCACCACCTTTGCCGTCGATACGCCGCTCGTTGTCGCAGGGCTCTGTGCGAGCGACGGTATCGCCGCCAACTGGTTTTGGTGGGGCCTGCTCGGGTCGCATCTTTTCGTGACCTTCGGCTTAGCGGCGCGCTGGCGAGCGACGCGCTGCACGACAGACGCCGAAGTGGTTGCTCTGCGCTACGGCGAAGGGCCTACGGCGAGCCTCCTGCGACGCCTAAGGGCGCTGTACTTCATGGTGCCGATCAACCTCTTCGTGCTCGGCTGGGTGCTGCATGCTGGCGCAAAAGTTCTTGGCAGCTTGATCCCTTTTCATCGCTGGTTCAGCGCCGAACTGCTCGCCCAGCTAGCTTGGGGAAGCCTAGACGGAGCGGCGATCCTCGGACTCATCGCTTCGCTGCTCATCGCTCTAGCTTATGGCACCGTCGCCGGGCTGCGCGGTGTGGTTTGGACCGACTTATTGCAGTTTAGTTTAGCGATGGGGGGCGCCTTGTTACTCGCCTGGCTTGCGCTTGATTTAAGCGGCGGCGCGGCCGGGCTTGCGGCTCTTATCGACGGCCGTTCAGCGGGTTTACCACAAGCTGATTTACAACTCCTTTTAGCGCTCGCCCCCTTGGACGGCGAGGTTCTTCTGGGCATCAGCCCGGGCCCTGCCGCCTTGGATCTGCTCGGTGGTCACGGTGACTTGGTGATCAGCGCTTTGCTGCTCAGTTGGTGGGCCAATAAAAATGCCGACGGCGGAGGCGTTCTTGTTCAACGCATGCTCGCCTGCCGCAGCCGTAAAGATGCGACGCTAGCCATGGGCTGGTTCACCGCCGCGCATTACCTCATTCGGCCCTGGGCTTGGATGGTCGTTGGGCTGGTCGTTGGTGTTTTGTTTGCGCTCCCCCCCGCCAGCGGCTTTGAACAAAGCTATCCCGATGCCATGCTCAGTCTCATTCCACCCGGACTGCTCGGGCTTGCGCTAGGGGGCATGGTCGCCGCGCTCGTGTCCACCGCCGATACGCACCTGCATTGGGGAGCGAGCTATCTAGCCAACGATCTGCTGCCGAAGACCAGCAACGACGCTCAGCGCTTAAAATGGGCGCGCTGGTCACAACCGCCGATGGCACTCGCCGCCGCCATAATCGCCGCCCATTTGGGCTCCATCGCCGGCGCCTGGAAAATTCTACTCGTGCTCGGAGCGGGCTTAGGGGCACCCACCCTATTGCGCTGGTATCTGCCGCGGCTCGCCGCCGGAGCCGAACTCAGCGCCTTCGCAAGCAGCACAGCCTGCGCCGCTTTACTGTTGTGGGGACCTTGGCCGCGCCCCGGCTTCGCTTTGCAAATGGCGCTAGTCGGCGGCACCGGTCTGCTCACTTGCCTGTTCCATTCCTGGCGCTGGCCTGGCGATTTTGAACGTGCTAAAAGCTTTATGAAGCTCAGTGATGCGGCGCCGCATCGGTGGTGGTTATGGGCTTTAGCCGCGCTGGTTTTATTGCTGACTGCCGCTGCCGGAGCCGTGTCTGCGTTGAGTGGAAACGGTACCGGAATCATCACTTTCGTCGCAGGTCTTGCTGGCTACACCCTACTGCTTAGCCGCTTCGCTCTAGCTGTCGACCGCAAAGACGCTATGGGCCCCCAAGCGGCCTAAGTCTTGCCAAGCGCCGCCGGTCTTGGCAGGTGCGCCGAGCATTAGGAGCCCCCGTGCTAAGCAAGTCCATCACCCTGATCAAAACCATGCGCATGGTGCGCAAAGAAAGCGGTTGGAAAGGGCTTTTCCAGCGCTATGGCTGGAAACTGGTCGCCGGCTTCACCATCTATTACTTAATTCGTGATGTGTTCTTGTACATCTTGCTCCCGTACCTGATCTTTCAGGGAGCCTGTGGAGCGTCTTAGACGCCCTTCATTTTGGAAAGGCAGAGCGATGAGAAGCAACCATAACCTGCGCGTCTACGATTCGATTCTCGGCCTACTTTCAAGCGTTGATAACCCGACTCCCTTAGTTGCCCTGCAGCATGTGCTGCCGTTTAAACACACCAAAGTTTACGCCAAACTCGAATGGTACAACCCCTTTGGCGCCATCAAAGATCGCGTTGCTGCAAACCTGCTGCGCGACGCCCAAGAGAGCGGCGTGGTCGGTGAAAATACCAGTTTGGTGGAGCCGACCTCGGGCAACACCGGACTCGGCTTAGCGATGATGGCGAACAACTCTCGCATCCAACTCACCACGCCATTGTCCAAACTTATTCCCCTTGAAAAACGGGCGCTTCTACGGTTTTTCGGCGCCGAACTCATCGAGTTAGACGACAACCTCTGCCCAGCGCCGGGAGCCCCCGAAGGCGCCATCTCGATCGCTCATCAAACCGCAGCGGTCATGCCCGATACGCATATGCTCGACCAGTACAGCAACGATGCCAACCCGCAGGCCCATGAACTCACCACCGGTCCCGAGATCTGGAAACAAACCGAAGGTAAGATCAGTCATTTCATCGCTGGGCTGGGTACCTGCGGCACCATCACCGGCAGCGGCCGATTTTTGAAAAGGCAAAACAAAGAGATCCAAGTCCTCGGCGTTCACCCCGAAGCCGGGCACGATATTCCGGGCGTTCGAAGCCTACCGCAACTAACCCAAACCAAACTTTTTCATCCCGAAGAGTACGACGGTATGGAAGAAGTCAGCAACGCTGACGGCTTTGCCATGTGTCTGCGCTTGAACCGGGAGGAGAGCATCATCGCTGGTCCGAGTTCGGGCATGGCATTATGCGGTGCCATCAAAATGCTGCCCGACGAACCCGGATGCGTGGCGGTCGTGATCTTCCCGGACAATATTTTTAAATACCCTTCCACCTTGATTCGCCACTTTCCCGATCTTTTTCGGAATGTTCACGGCGCTAATAAAGCAGCGCCCCCGGCGCCTCACCCCTATGACGGAATGTTGCACAACATGATCGAACGCTCGAGAAACACAGCCAATACAATCGAACTGGAAGAGGCGCGACAACTCATCGACGAGGGTGCGGTGATCGTCGACGTACGCTCCGCTCAACAATTTGAGGCCACCCGACTGCGCGGCGCCATACATATGCCTTTAGACCAGATCGATGATCAACTCGATCGACTTCCTAGCGACCTCGATTGTCCGATAATTGCCGTTTGTAATATGGGCAATATGTCGCTGCCGGGCATGCTTATGCTCAAGGCCGCAGGCTACAGCAACGCGGTCAGTCTGAATGGTGGCACACGAGCCTGGTTGCTCGCTGGACTACCGGTCGATGAGGGCTAATGAAGCACTTCGTCGTTGGAAAATTGCAGCACGATATCGGCGACGATCTGCGTTAAACGAGCAAAGCGCGTGGCCACA
>JAPKCE010000644.1 GCA_028823075.1 Myxococcota bacterium | reverse complement strand
GTAGGCGACGACCATAGTTGCGCGATCACGGAAGTACTCCGGGGCTCGAACCAAACCTATTGCTGGGGTACGGATACAATGGGTCAACTCGGCAACGGTGGAAACGATCAGCCGCGCCCCGCATCAGCCTCTGCCGTAAACCCGGAAAGAATCTCTAACGACCTCCTGGGTTTCTCAACACTTAAAGCATCCGGCTCAGGTACCTGTGCGATCACAACAAGCGGCGCCGATCTCTACTGTTGGGGCGGCAACCGAAATGGGCAATTGGGTCTGCCGGTTTCGGCTTCATCGACCGCGCCATCAAGGGTTGATATCGGTATCGGTATGGACGTGATTGCATTTGATCTCGGTATCGGTGGCCACGGATGCGCCGCTGAGCAGCGCGATGCCGGCGGCCTGGTGTGCTGGGGCTCCAACTCGAATCAGCAACTGGGTCACCAAGCAGGTGGAGATTGGCAAGCTACGACGGCCGTAGAGGGAATCAGCGGCACCCTGCAAATTGGTACCGGCGAGGGACATAGTTGTGTGTTGCAGGCTGACCATCGCGTTCGCTGCTTTGGTGCCAACGATCGAGGTCAGTTGGGGATTGGTGCAGTAGGAGCAGACTTCGGCGCCAACCGAGACGCTGTGGTCGGCATCGGCGGACCTTAGTGAACCCGAGAGCTATGAGGCAGTTCAGCGACAATCTGCGCCTCGCGCAGCGCCAATTCCGCCAGCCGAATCTTGGCGAGTTCCGGACTGCTGACCCGTCCAGCCAGCCGCACAAAGAACATATAATGCCCAGCTTCAGTCTCCATCAGCGAGCGACAAAACTCGGCGAGTTCAGCGTCGGGATGCTCTTCGCTGAGGACCTTTAAGCGCTCGGTGCTGCGCGCCTCAATCAACGCGCTAACGAGCAAGCGGTCCATGAGAGAATATTTAGAGTCAACTGTGGCGGCCCGGATCAGGGCGGCAGCGTATGGGTCTTTGCCGGCGCGTATCAAAGGCCAGCCGCGTTTCGCCAGATGCTCGCAACAGCTCTGGAAATGCTCAAGTTCTTCGCGGGCAAAAGCCGCCAACTCGTTCACGGTCTCAATGTCATCGGCGAAGGCCTGGGTAAGGCTTATTGCGCTAAGTGCAGCCTTCTTTTCACATTGGGCATGATCGGCGAGCAGAGCCGCTGGGTCTTTTAATGCCGCTGCTGCCCAGTCTGGGTGTGTGTCGCTAGTTAAGCAGAGCATCAGTTCTCCAAAGTCGCGGCGCCGCCATAAACCTCGGCTTGGCGCTGAGGCAAGGAAAGCTTGTCGAGCTCAGACCAAGCTCGCCAGAACGTTTAGCAATCGCATTACAGCGCAATCTGAGGCTCCGGTTTCAAACGCCTGTGTATTGCGTGGAACACTGGATGTGGATAACCCTGGGATAACCCCAAGTCCCCTGGCAAAACAAATAGCTGCGACTTGTCATAATCTTCCTTATCGGGCGCACTTGATCTAGGTTTAGCTCGATCCCCATTCGACCGCCAAGGATTGCTGTTAGGTACTGACGAAAAAACGAAGGGTCGCAGCAACCGGTCCTGCAATGGGATTAGGGCAACCGACCCTGAGGCCGGTGAGCAGTCGGCCGCTAGAGTTCATTTGCGGGCGATCCGAGACCTCTGAACCGTTGGCTAATTAAGTCGATGCATCGTCCAAATACTCGAGCAGCGCGTCACGGCGATCCGGAAGCCCTTGATAACGAAGA
>JAPKCE010000643.1 GCA_028823075.1 Myxococcota bacterium | reverse complement strand
GCTCGCTTCCTACGACGTCCGCGCGACGAAGGCTTTGGTGATGTTTTGTTTATCGACCAGCGTTTCGATGACGAAGGAAATCCAAGGCCCGATTTTGTGCTCAATCAGGCGCCTTACAAAGCGGCACAGATCATCGTCGGTGATCGAAACTTCGGTGGCGGCTCAAGCCGTGAGGGTGCGCCCTGGGCGCTTCTTGACTATGGCTTCCGCTGCATCGTCGCTTCTAGCTTTGGCGATATTTTTTATAACAACTCGCTGAAGAACGGTTTGCTCCCGGTCCGCCTATCTGAAGATGCCGTGACCGCAATCCGCGGACAGCTTCACGACAATCCGGGTTCTACCATCACCGTCGATCTTGAAACGCAAACCGTCACCGCGCCGGATGGGGCAACACACAAATTCGATATTGAGCCATTCCGCAAGCAATCGCTCCTCAAGGGGCTTGACGATATCGGTATGACCTTCGAACACAAACAAGAGATCGATACCTTCGAAAATGGCTTTCGCCAGCGCCGACCGTGGCTGTTCGCAGAAGCTTAGAAAAGGCCGCCAGCATGAACGAAAAACGGCAGCGCCTTGCGCAAGCCATACGCAATGCTGAGTTCATCATCGCGCCCGGCGTCTACGACGGTATTTCCGCCCGGCTTGCCGACCGCCTCGGCTTTTCGGCGATGTACATGACGGGCTATGGCACCGTCGCCTCACACCTCGGACTGCCCGATGCTGGGTTGGCGAGCTACACCGACATGGTCGGTCGCGTTGGGCAAATCGCATCGGGAACCAACACGCCACTGATCGCGGATGCCGACACGGGCTACGGCGGCCTGCTCAACGTTGCCAGAACAGTGCGCGGATACGAAAGCGCGGGCGCATGCGGCATCCAAATCGAAGACCAAGTTTCGCCGAAAAAATGTGGGCACACGTTGGGCCGCGAGGTAATCCCAGTAGCCGACATGGTGCTCAAAGTTAGGGTCGCATGCGACGCGCGTGAGAGCGCTGATACCTTAATCATCGCGCGAACCGACGCCCGCACCCACCTCGGCCTCGATGAGGCCATCGCGCGCGGCACCGCCTATGCCGAAGCTGGCGCCGATCTCGTTTTTGTAGAGAGTCCGGAAAGCCACGATGAGATCCGCCAGATCGCTGCGGCGCTCGCCACGAAGACCAAGCTTTTCATGAATGTCGTCCAAGAAGGCCGCACACCCGAAATGCCAGCCGATGAGTTGAAAGCCCTTGGTTTCGCCGTTGCGATTTATCCTGGCGCTGCACATAAAGTAGCTGCAGCCGCGATTGATGCGTCCTTCCGCTATCTCAAGGACAAAAAAACGTTGATCGATAGCCCCACGCCTGTTTGGGAAGACATGCACACGCTGATGGGCTTTCCAGATGTCTGGGCATTCGATAAGCAGTGGGCCGACGAAGACGCCGCTGAGTAGTGATTATTCCTTTCGCTACGTTTTTTCGTTGCCACCACCTCGTCGCTATTTGATGATCCCGCGTTTTTCACTGAGGCCTATTTCGAAATGAGCAATAAATCCAACGCACCCGCCGCAAAGCCTGAGAAAGCTGAGCCTCGGCCAGGCGCAAACTCTGAGGCAACCGAGCGAAGTGAGTTGGCAACAAGGCAATTTTAGCAAAAATATAGCAACAGATATATTTTACCCCAACACGTTTTTCTGTTTGTCATAGGTTCTGGTCGATGTGCTATGCGGTGTTGGATCCG
>JAPKCE010000642.1 GCA_028823075.1 Myxococcota bacterium | reverse complement strand
TTACCGGCGAGTCAGTGCTCACGATGTCACTTATCGATGGGGTCCCTTTATCGGATGAAGAGGCCGTCCGAGCCCTCCCATGCGACCTAAAAGAAGTTGCCCATAAGAGCGGAATTCATGTTCTCGACATGATCTTTAAGCATGGCGTCTTCCATGGCGATTTGCACAGTGGAAACGTTTTCGTCTTCGAGGACGGGCGTTTGGGGCTCATCGATTTTGGTATTGTCGGACGACTCGACGAGCGCGGCCGCGAACAGGTGGCCGACCTGCTTTTCTGCTTGGTCAACGGGGACTTTCAACGCGCTGCGCGGAGCTACGCCGAAATCGGCAGTCCAGTGGACTCCGAGCGCGACATGGACATTGAACCCTTCGGCCGAAAATTAAGCGTCCTTTGGGGCCCGGTGCGCACTCGGCCACTCGGCGAAGTCAACGTCGGACAGATTCTGCTCGAAAGCTCTTCGGCGGCGGCCAAAGCCAACATCATGCTGCCACAAGATTTGATGCTGCTCTTTAAAAGCGTTCTGACACTGGAACATATGGGCCACACGCTGGATCGTGACTTCGATATTGGCGGTACCCTGAGGGCGTATATGGGCGACCTTTTGGCCCAACGTCTGGACCCCAGTCGTTTACAGCGCGAGCTTCTCGGCACCTCGATGGACCTCTATCATCTCAGCCGTGAAGCCCCGGAATTGCTGCTGCGATCGTTACGCCGAATCAGCGACGGCTCACTAGCTCTCGATATTAATGTGCGCCGTTCGGGACAGATGATCGACGTGATTGGGCGCAGCTCAAACCGTCTCGCCAGCGCGGTTGTTACGGCCGGCCTAAGCGTCGCCTCGGCCATTCTCATCGCTGTAGATTCAAAACCCTTTGCCAGTGCCTTCAGTTACTTAGGCCTACTGGGCATTTTACTCGCTGGGTTTTGGGGAACCGGCTTGCTGGTTTCGATGGCGCGCAAGCCGAAGGGCTAATCGCCGCAGCGCACCAACACCGCGGTAACGTTATCGTGGCCGCCGTTGGCGTTGGCCACATCGATCAATTGCTCACAAGCAGCGTCGAGATCGTCGGGGTGTTCTTCGACAGCCTCGAGGATTACCTCGTCGGTGACCATGCCCGAAAGACCATCGGAGCAGAGCAGGTAGACATCGCCACTACGAGGTTCGAGGGGCGTGATGTCCACTTGGACGGTTTCTCGCATACCAAGAGCGCGCACGATGACGTTTTTATGCGGGAAGGCATCGATCTCTTCGGGGGTTAGCCGGTTACTGCGCAGGTAATCGTTGAGCAGACTGTGATCGGAAGTGAGCTGAGTAATCTGGCCGTCGCGCACCATATAACCCCGACTATCTCCGACATGCGCCATATAAGCAGCGCGCTCGCTGACGAGCATGGCGACAACCGTCGTACCCATGCTCTCGCAGCCCTTGGTGGCCTGCGCTTTTTCCAAAATATGAAGGTTAGCTAGCTTGACCGAGGTGCTCAGACGGTTGGCTTCATAATTGAGCTTTTTGCTTTCTTTGTAGGGCCAAGTTCGATCCTGATCAGCGCCTGTTTCCATGTAAAAATCGCCCACGGTCTCTACGGCAATCGCCGAGGCGACTTCACCGCTGGCGTGACCGCCCATGCCGTCAGCCAAAACGAAAACATTATGCTCTGGGTAGAGCGCAAAGGCGTCTTCGTTATGCGTGCGCTTGCGGCCGACATCGGTGCGACCCGTAGCAG
>JAPKCE010000641.1 GCA_028823075.1 Myxococcota bacterium | reverse complement strand
CGCCCGAGCGGCCCTTCGTTCAACAACAATACCTCTTGTTTAGCATCCCGCTGGGCCCATGCGCTGCCCCAGTCCGGGCCTTTCTTGCCGAGTTGAACGCGAGCCAACTCTTTGCCGCCCGAGTCGCCAACGCTAACCACGGTGAGCAACTTGGCATCGCCGAGTCCGTAGGTGGCGAGTTGGTCTAAGTTAACCCGCCGCTCTTCGGCTTTGGCATCAGCAAGGTTTTTGAGCAGATCTTCAACCTTCTTAGCGTCTGCCGGATGTCCGCTAGCCAGCGTCCAACCTGCAGCCGTCTTGTTGAGTGAGAGCAGTTCTGTCTCCCCCTTTTTAACGGTGATTGTAGTCGCTTGATCTGCTTTGATCGAACTCAACGTGATCGTTGAATCGCCGATCTGGTTAACCGATACATCGGAATCACCGCTCATCATAAGGTAGCCGATGAGGACGACAACAGCGGCCGCCAGGCCGATAATTTGTTTGCTTTGCAAGGCTATGCCTCCTTTTTCATAGAGGCGAACCATTCGTCACGGCGGCGTCGACGCTTGGCCAAACCGAACAGACCGAGGCCGATGACCACGCCCGGACCAGCACCGATCACCATCACCCGGTAAAAGGCTTTGCTGCCTTCAAGCTTGGCGATGCTCCGGTCGATCGGCTGTTTCGTGCGAATGGCGATCAACTCTTCGCCCTGAGTCATGGCGCCGACCGAGTTGAGTAACAACGTCATATGGCTGGGGTTGGTCACCAAGCTATCCTTAAAGATTTCGGCGTTACCAAAGAGCACCATGCGGTTGCGCTTACCTGCCTTTTCGCTTTCAATTTTTCCCCAGTCCTCATCGTTCATGCCCTCTGGCTTACCGCCGCTGGGGAAGTTGTATTCGACCATCGCAGCCAGCATATGTTTCTCACCTGCGCGAGGCTCAATGTCTTCGCGCCCGAGCGGGCCGTCTTTGATATCGACGAGCCAACCGCCTTCGCTCGTGGTGAACAGGGAGGTGACTTGCGCCGAAGCGGCATCGGCTTTGGCTTTGTCCACGGTGATCGGGCTCCCCCAGAGATAGATCAAACTCCCCAGGCCCGAGGTGATGCTGAGCTCCTGATTAAACTGTTCCGCCGCCACTTTGACGTGGGTGGGGAGCTTGACTGGTGAGCGGTTGGAGAAGGGCCCCATGCTCGGTCCGGCGTTCATATTTAACGTCTCCATCTGAGAATCCATCACCAATTGGCTGGCGACGTTAACACCGAGGGGAGCGAGCAACGAGTCGATACCGGGATCGAGCGGCTTGTTGTTAACCGAAATCCCGTAGTTTGTCGGACGGTAGCCAAAAGCGTTGCGTTGTAAGGCGATGACCACCGGCTTGCCGCTGCGCATAAAGCTCTGCAGTTCGGCCAAGCGTTTCTCGTTGAGCGGTGCAGGCGCCAGCAGCAACACCACATCGGCGTCCATCGGCAGCTTCTTCTTCTCGTCCATGGTGTTCGAGCGGATGCGATGCACTTCGTAATCACCGAGTTGGCGCAGTACCTCTTCGGCCTTCTTAAAGTCATTCGCCTCTTCGGCTTTGTAAGGCTGTCCCAGTTGGGCGTAGAGTTTCGCCATTTCGCGGTTCTCTTCGGTCTGCTCGATGGGCGCCATCAGTACCACTTTGGTGCGCTTGTCGCGGATCAAACGAGAGACCCGGCTGAGCAGTTCGTATTCAAGCTTGGGGAGAGCTTGCGGCATGA
>JAPKCE010000640.1 GCA_028823075.1 Myxococcota bacterium | reverse complement strand
ACTGAGTCAGTTGCATCAGCTTCGCGGGCGAGTTGGGCGTGGCGCTCATGCCAGCCGCTGTTTCTTGCTTCACGATCCGAACTGCGGGCAAGTCGCGCGCCACCGCATGCGCGTGCTGGAAAATAGTAGCGACGGGTTTGAGCTCGCGATGGAAGATCTGCGTTTGCGCGGACCGGGTGAAATGGCGGGTGTGCGTCAAAGTGGAGCCGATCGTTACCATCACGCCGACTTAGTTAATGACGCCGCCATGGTCGAAGCGGCACGGGAATATGCGGCAGCTATTTTGTCTCATGAGGCGGCCCTTGATGAGCCCGAACAAGCTGCCCTTAAGGCTGTGATTAATGGGCGCTTTGCTCAACGGCTGGCAATGCTCGGAGTTGCCTAATTTACGAGCCTTCCCAATTATGGAGCGGGTCTTAGCGCGCGCTCGATAGCGCGTTGGTCGAAACCTTTGATCATGGTGCCGCGCACATCGACGACGGGGACACCGCCCGGTTGCATTCCAACTTTTTTGAGCTTGGTGGCGACCTCAGCGCCCGCACCGGGATCGTTTTCGACGTCTTTATTGGTAAAGGGAATACCTTCTGTTTTTAGCCATCTTTTGAGTTTTTTGCAGGGCCCGCACCAGGTGGTGGAGTAGACGATGACGCCCTCGTTTGGGGCCATTGGGCCCAGATCGCTGAGATCAGCGTCGGCGAAGCGGTAGCGGCTCTGTACGACGACCGGATAGCTACCATCTGCGGACTTTTCGCTGAGGTTGGCGATCATGACATAGCGGCTCGACTGACGCTCTTCAGGGGTTCGGCTGAGATCGGCGACGACCACGTCTTTGCGGCTGTTGGAAGGCACTTCGGCGACTGACGTTCCGCTGGTGTGACCTTTTTCTGGATCGAACCAAGAAAATACCAGATTTTTTGAGTCGTCGCGAACGATCGCGGCCTGAGGTGCTTCTTTTACAGTTTCCACTTGCACGGCCGGAGCCTGCTCGACAGCCGCAGCAGGCTGGGTTTTGTCTTGAGTGCAACTACCTAGGAGCAGAAGCAAAGCACCGGCTGCGCCCCTCACATCAGCGCCCATCGAGGCGATTCGCTCGAGATGAGAGCTTGGTTATAGATCGCCTTCATAAAGCGCCTTCCCTTCGATAGTTTTGTAAGTCGCCTTCGACAAAAAAGGCGGCAGTATTCGAGGCCAAAAGGAGCATGGCACCCATGCCGCCGTCCGCGTCTGGCTGAACGTAGTAATGAGTCATATGCGCTCGACCCGGGAGACGCCGTTTAGCTTGCGCAGTCGGGCGCGGATACCATCTAGGGCGCCGAGGTCACACACGCCGAAGCGAAAGGTGTTAAGCGCCGAGCCATCGCTACGCACTTTGCAGGTAGCTTCCGAGATGTTGATGTCTAAGTTCTCAAACGCTGAGCTGATATGAGCGAGGATTCCCGGTTTATCGTCCGTGATGACCCGGAGTCGGACTTGGTGGAGAATTTCCGAACCGCCGCGCCAGCGCACCTCGACTTGACGCGCCGGGTCAGCGTTATGCAGTTCGTTGCAGCCGAGCCGGTGCACGCGCACGCCGCGCCCCGAACTCACATGGCCCACGATGCGCTCTCCCGGCAGCGGCGAGCAGCAATTGGCGAAGGTGATGAAGACATCGTCGAGACCACCAACAACCACTGATGAGCCATGTTTTACAGGTTTTGACTTTCGTCCGAAGAGTCGTTGAGCCAGGCTCGGCATCGGTTCGCCCAC
>JAPKCE010000639.1 GCA_028823075.1 Myxococcota bacterium | reverse complement strand
GCGAGAAGCGCAGCACCATCCGCGCCCATCACAGCGCCACCCATCTGCTGCATTCTGCCTTACAAGAGGTCCTTGGCGATCATTGTAAACAGGCGGGTTCCGCTGTGAACTCCGATCGTCTGCGCTTCGACTTCACGCACTTTTCGGCGGTCACGGGCGACGAGCTTCGCCGTGTTGAGACTTTGGTCAACGGCTGGGTTTGCGGCAACGCTGAGGTCAGTACGGTGGTGATGGACTTGGACGAAGCCAAAGAGGCGGGTGCCACCGCTATGTTCGGTGAGAAATATGCTGAAGAGGTGCGTACGGTGCGCATCGGTGCGCCTAGTTTCGAGCTCTGCGGCGGAATTCACGTGGACCGCGCCGGCGATATCGGATTTTTTCGTATTCTCAGCGAGGGCGCTTTGGCGGCTGGGGTGCGCCGAATTGAAGCGGTTGTTGGCCTGTCGGCTCTTGCCAGCGTTCACGCTCAAAGCGAGAGCGCCCAGCGCACGGCCGCCCTACTTAAAACCAGCCCCGCACAGCTTGGCGAGCGCATTTTGAGCATGCAGCAACGCTTGAAAGAGGCCGAGGCCGAGCTTGCTGCCTTGCGCAAGCAGCTCGCCGCCTCGCAAAGCACGGACTTATTGGCCAAAGCGGTCGAGATAGAGGGCATTCAAACCCTAGCCGTCGCGCTCGAGGGGACCAAGCCCGAGGACTTGCGTGAGCTCGCCGAGAGTTTGGCGAAGCAGTTACCCGATAGCGTCATCGTTCTCGGTGGTTCCGCTGGCCCCAAAGCCTTTTTGCAAGTGGCGGTCAACGGCTCGGTCCAGGGCCGCGTGCATGCGGGCAAACTGATCAAAGTCTTAGCCCGTCATATCCGCGGCGGCGGTGGTGGGCGGCCGGATATGGCGCAGGCTGGCGGTGCTTATCCGGATGGTCTGGGTCTGGCGATTGATTCGCTTCCCGAAGCCTTGTCGGGTTTTCTTAGCTGAGCCGTCTCTCGGTAACTCATAGCTTTAGCGAGTGGATCTACACTTGAGGACTGTGGCCTCTTGTTATTAATGTTCGCTGCTCCTTATGTTCGGCTGCACGTCGGTTTTGCCGCCCAGTGAGTCTCTTATGCGCTGCTTTGTTATTCTTACGGCCTCTCTGATGGTCATCGGCTGTCCCTCAATCGATACCGTGAATTCCGGTGTTTGCGGTGATGGTGTGGTCGACGCGGTGGAAGACTGCGATGACGGCAACCTGATCGACAGCGACGATTGCACCAGCGTTTGTCGGCCCGCGGCTTGCGGCGACGGCATTCGCAACGGTGCTGAGGCCTGTGACGATGGTAACAGCATCGATACAGATGGCTGCTTAGCGAACTGCGCAGCGGCCGCTTGTGGTGACGGTTTTGAACGCACCGACTTGGCTGAGGGAGAGGCGGGTTTTGAGGAATGTGATGATGGAAACCGGGACTCAACGGACGGTTGCAATAATTCCTGTAGCACGGGCCTATGCGGAAACGGTAACCTTGATGTTACCGATGGCGAAGCCTGTGATGACGGCAACGGCGACGACAACGATGCCTGCACTAATGCCTGCTTGCACGCGGTCTGCGGCGATGGGATTCAGCGATTCGACTTCGAGTTTTGCGACGATGGCAACACGGATAACACCGACGCCTGTACCAATGAATGTTCCTTAGCTCACTGCGGCGACGGCGTTCAGCGAACCGACCTGGCTCCCGATGAAGAAGAGTACGAGGCCTGCGATGACGGAAAC
>JAPKCE010000638.1 GCA_028823075.1 Myxococcota bacterium | reverse complement strand
ATCATCCGTATCCCAAGCAAGCGGCCCAAACGATTCAGCGAAACTTTGATGATACGCCCTCTCCCCCAACGCAGCCCGCCGAAGAGAGCCGCTGGCATCCACCCCCCAATCGTCGTTCAGTCGAGTGATGTTCGCCGTCGGCACCAAAGTCAGTGCCCGTTCATTACTTTCGTCGCTCAAGGGGGTAGCGTCGTTCATTGTCTCGACCCAGTCGCCATTTTCATCGGAAGTAAAGGGGAGAAAGAAGCGGTTAGTACAGGGAAAGGGAGCGCTTGCGGCACGCGCAAAACAGGCAACCAATCCTGGCGGCTCGACGGTGACCTCAAAGGCTCGGAACATTCGGTGGCGCAACTCGGGCACCTGCCAAACAACGCGCAGGCCGACTCCAAAACTTAGGTTTCCTTCACCAAAGTGCACGGCAGCAGTTGGGTAACCACGACTGAAGCCTTGTTCCATGATCTGCCCCATGACGACGATGTCCAACAAACCATCACTGTTGATATCGATCACCCGGCAAGCGTCCGAAGCCCGCCAGGGGCCAATATCGGCAAACAGATTTCCATCACGAGCAAGCGAACGCTGAGCGCGTACTGAGGCGACGATCGGCACATCATTTTCATCGAGTCGCAATATGGCAAACAGCTTGCCGTTAGCGTCTTTTCCGCAAACCAAGAGCTCTTCTTGCTCGTCGCCGTCGAGATCGACGCGGTGACCGCCTTCGATCGTAACTTGAGGACCGAATTCATCGGGCGAAAGCACCTCAGCAAAACGACTTTCACCCTGATGTCCAGGTCCGACCCAGGCTACCGGCGGATGAGCATAGAATAGTGAGATGGCGCTTTTTTCTGGCTCGCCTTGCTGCGGCGTCGGCGCCACCAACCGGATGCCAAGCCAACCGCCAGCGCCCATGGAGTCATGCTCGATAAAAAGACGATGAAAGCCTTGTGCAAAGTGACGCAGCGCTAGCCCTGTCGCCATCACCCGGCGAATCGGCCTCTGCCCCGTCTCGGGGTCGGGCTCCCCCATCTCGATCAACTCAGCCGAACTGCACGCATCAAAGTCAAAACACGCGACTTCATCCTCTAAAGCCCTATCATAAATCGCCCCCGTTTCATCGAGAACGAAGTCGGCTCGGGCGCCAGCGGCAAGATGAAAAGCACGAGGAGAACCCGTCAAACCGTAGAGGATCGGCCCCGGAAAGCCTGCCGAGGCGATCTCAAATACTTCCGCTATTCGACTGACAGGCTCAAAGCGCCAATGGGCGCTCATTCGGCAAGGCGATTGCGAATTTGCAGCAGGAACGGCGCGAAACTGAACCTCACCGTTATCATCGGTAGTAAATACCCGGTTACGCAACCAACAGTTCTGCGCCTCCAGCCAAATTCTGATACCATTAACCGGGTTGTTTTGAGCATCGCGCGCCTGCAAGCGAATTAAACTGGATGTCTCGTTAGTCCACTCCCTCGGCACCTGAGAGGAGTTGCGCACCGGCGCCGCCAGCCCGGCGATAGACTGGAAATGAGTTCTTTGGGGTAAGCCCGCTTGCTGAACAACGCGCAACAAAGCGCTCGCCCCCGTTAGCCCGTGTTGAACACGGAACAAACACACAGCACGAGAGCTGCCGGCGTCCATAATCAAGCCATTTGGGCCGTAAAGGAATTCGCCAAACTGGTTACTTTCGCCCGGCTCATCCCAATAGGCGCAGCCTTCATTCGGGCCTTCGAGCAATTGAATGCTCAGCCCGAGTTGAGCC
>JAPKCE010000637.1 GCA_028823075.1 Myxococcota bacterium | reverse complement strand
CACCCAGGCCCATCAACAGGTTCATCACAGCAGAGCCGCCAGCGCCCATCAGGATCGAGAACTTACCGCCGAGACGGTCCGTAAGAGGACCATTGATCAAGAAGCTGACTCCGTAAACGACCACGCCGTAGCCGAAGATGACGCCGAAATCGGCGTTATTCATCATGACCCCACCGTCGGCGCCCTGCATCTCTTCAAAGGCGAATTTCGAAACCTTCAGGTTGTAGCGGCCCATGTACAAAAAGGCGTAGGTGAGACCTAAGGGTAGCCAGTTGAAAGTACGCCGACGGCGAAAAGCGTCACTATGCACGACCCCTTCGACTTTGGGCAGGCGAAACAGCACAAAGCTGACCACACACAGAAGCACCACGATGGGCGTTATTTTTTCAACAAACCCAGCTCCACCGGCAGCCAAAGCCACCGAAGGAAGAAGGAAACAAACTAGAGCAAAAATAGCGTTTTTCATTACCAGTCCCTATGACTTCCCATGTTATGCACATCAGTCCAACCTTGCTGCTCCAAGATCGTCCGCGCCAACTCAGCTCGGCGTCCCGATTCGCAGAACAAAATGATCGTTTGTCCTTTATCACCAAAGGCTTCGAGTTTCTGCAACAGGGCCTCGTACGGTACGTTTTTAGAGCCGCGAACGCTCCCCCGAGCAAACTCCACAGGCGTCCGAACATCGACTAAAATAGCGCCCTCAGCAACCAAGTCATGGTAGTCGACTTCCTCTTTTACAATCTTCTTTGGCTCTTCTTTCGGTGCTCCGGCAGTGACCTTTTTCTGGTTAGCCTTAAAGCGGTTTTCAGCGCCATTTGAACAGCCTGCGCCGAGCGTCAAAAAGAAGCAGATAAAGATGCGCATAAGTCGGGCCTCTCGAAAGGTTCACGGCCCCATAGGCAAGGCGCTCGCCCGCCGCAATGAATTTAGCTTAGCGCGCTAATCATCCACCCGAACGAGGTACCATTTCACGTTGGATCGGTCGGCGATATGGATGCGCTCTTTGTATTTGGCACCCAGGGTTTTTTTCATCCCATCAAAGCGCGACTGCTCGACGAGAACCCAAGCGGTCCCGGGGCGGTTGACGATCTGTTTAAGCCGGCTTGAGTCGTTGATCTGCCATTCAAGGTTGCGCGCGTAAAAGGTCTCGCCATGCCAATTCATTTGATAAGCGATGAGCGGGTCTGAAGGCTGACGGCGCTTAAAGTACGTGTTAACCAAGGTCGCATGGGTCCAGTGCTGAGACAGCACAGGGAAGTACAGGTGGGCGACAAAAACCGCCGTGATCAAGCCCGAGGCCAGCCATATTTTCGCCTGCAATAGACCGCCGCCCTGACGATAGGCGCCCCAAAGCGAGGCGATGACCACCAGAGCGCTCGAACTGCCCACTGCTATGGCAACCAGAACAGGCCAATTAAAGTCGATAGTGAGCGGAATAATGCCCATGAACCAGCAATAGGTGGTGCTCAGGTCGCATTGGCCGCCAACGGCGCTCGGGAAGTAATCGGCGGGTTTATAATTAATATAATGGTAGGTGGTCAGATCCATCCATTCCCAGGGGAAGCGAATCAGATCACCAGCGATCGCCACGCCGAGCAACAAAGTCAAAGCCGCCAAGGGCTGAGTCCACACCGCGCGGTCTTCACTGAGATGCGCCAGCCAAACACCGATAAGCGGTATCAAAGGTGCCACGACCGGTAAGCCATAATGGTGAAACTTCGTTGACATCAACGTGAAGAGCAAAAAGCTCACGACCAACCAAA
>JAPKCE010000636.1 GCA_028823075.1 Myxococcota bacterium | reverse complement strand
CGCCACTGTTGCAACTCGGAATCCCTTGCTTTGCGCCACCAGGAAACCACGACCGCTATACGGCTAGCGCTCAGAAACGACGGCTTTTTGAAAAAGCTTTCGCCGATTGGACGCTATTCGAAGCGGGCTGGCATAACATCCAAGTGGCTGGCCAGACCCTTACCTTTGTCGACACTGCGCGCGCCAATCGCTTGTTATGGGACAGCCGCGGCAAAGAGCTTGAAGTTCCAAACCGCTGCCCCCGCTTAATATTCTCTCATTACGCCTTGCTCAATCACAACGCCAAACCCGATAAGAAATGGCATGCACTTCGCCAGGAAAGCCTGCTGCGCAGTGCCCTTCGAGATGGGCCCGGGAGTACTTGGTGCTGTGGGCATCTGCACCGCAGCTTTGCCGCTCGAGCGGGGGGGTTGATTCAGTTTTGCGCGGGTTCAGTCGGCGGCCCAAGCGGCGCCTGGCAGATGATCGAAGTCGACGATTCCGATATTTCCCGCCGTGCATGGAGCCATAAAGGCGAGGGTAAACTGAGTAAGTTGCGATAAATCGGCTCTTAATTTCGCCACGGATTAATTACCTCTAATTTGATTTGGTCCCCACCACCCAGCAGTGTAATCGTCGAAAATGGTAAACCCACCGTTCGGCGAGTTTGATGCGACTGAACCGGTCAAAGCCGGTGCGCTGAGCGTCGCCGGAACCCATCGAAGCAGCGGTCTAAGGGTGCGCATTCACTTCCCGCCCCTGGAAGGCGACGAGTTGCTCGATAGCGCCTTGATCCGCCTGCGTTTCGACCACCCTAAAGTGCCTAAAGTTTTGGACTTCGGCTCGACCACCGAACGCACCGACGAACTCCCTCGACAGAGCCCTTATTTGGTGAGCCAAGAGCTCATTCCGCTCGACGACGATGCCAAACCCAAGAGCTGGCCGGCTTTGCGCGACCTGCTTGTTCAAACCCTCGAATGCCTAAGCGAAGGTCACGCTCACCATACTTTCCACGGCGCACTCAGCCAGCGCTGGGTGTATCGTCTACCCGGCGATGGTCGCGTTCAGCTCTGCATCGAGGGATGGTATCTCGACGGATCAGGAAAAGTGCCGGCCAGGCTGCGCCCGATGCTCATAGCTCCCGAAGCAGCTAACCTCGCACAGATATCGCCGGCATTCTTGGTTCAGATAGACTTGTATTCCTTGGGCTATATGGCTTGGAACGTCGTCTGTGGTAGCCCACCCCGGCCGCCCTTGAGCAATCTTGCGCTGAGCAAATTCGAACCGAAGTTTCCGGTGCCCTCGGGCTTTGCAAAATGGGTCAACCAACTGCTCGAATGTTCTCCTGAGCGACGTCCTGACTCGGCGGCTGACGCCACCGCTCACCTGCTAGAGATCGACCGCCTCAAACGCACGGTCTTACCGCAAATGGTGAATATTGAGGTGCCGGCAAGCCGCCCGAAAGAGCTTAGTACGGGCCTGAGTTGGGACGAGATGCAGGCTTCGCTTCCCTTGCTCGCGAAACGCAGCCTGCCGATGCGCGGGCGCGACGAGTTGCAAGACCAATTATGGGCAGAATTTTGCCGTGTTACTGCGCGCCGGAAAAGCCGCTTTGTCTTGCTTCGCGGCGACGCTGGCGTGGGTAAAACACGTCTGGCCGATTGGTTGCTTCACAGTCTACGCCGCGGCGGCTTTGCGACTGGGTTTCAGATACTCCACGCGCAAGTTGAGAGCCCGGGCTCGGGAATTGTTGCTGACTTTCGACGTTACATTCAAGTCGACGGGC
>JAPKCE010000635.1 GCA_028823075.1 Myxococcota bacterium | reverse complement strand
CCCAACCTGTTTGAGATGTTTTACGAGGGCGACACCGGGGCGTTTTACCAAGAGAGCAACGATCAGTTGCGGCCCCAAACGGCGTATATGTTCGAGTTTGGTAGCAAACGCCGCAGCGGTGCACTGACTTATCAAGGATCGCTCTTTGGCCTGTTTATCAGCGACCTTCTCGAAGAGCAGTTGGGCGCTGTGATCGCCGGCAACAACAAGCCGGTCATACGCTTGGCGAATGTCGATCAAGGGCGGTTTTTCGGTGGTGACTTGGGCATACAACATAAGATCAACGACACCTTGTCACAGGGCCACCAGTTGGGTGTGGTTATCGGCGAGATCGAAGACCAGGGGAGGGTGCATGTCAGCCGCCGCTCGGCGCCGCTGCAAGGTCGCCACACCCTGCGTCAAAAATGGACCAAAACTTGGTGGGGTGAAGCCTCGATCGATTGGGCCAGCGGAGTCGGGGATGCTGGATTAGCACCCCTCGATGCTTACGATCTGAACGTTTGCCCCGCCGCTGAGCAGCCTTGGTTGAGCAGCGCGCAGGCGGGCAGCGATTGTTCGGGCAGTTCGGCTTGGTGGACAGCGGGTTTACGAGCTGTTTGGCAGCGCAAGAAAGACTACCGTTTGGGCTTTCGCATCGACAACCTTCTTGACCGAAAATACCGAACGCATCAAAGCGCGAGTTGGGCCAAAGGCTTGACCGTCCGTCTCGATGTTGAGGTGGCTTTTTAATCATGCTGCGCGCTGCGTCTGAGGCAGATCTTGGGGAATTTGCGCGTTGGGAAGAGGCCAACAGCAGCGGCGCCCTTTGGTCGCTCAGCGATCTGCAACAGGAGTTTACTCACCCCTCGAGTACCATGCTCGTGGCGGTCGATGGTGCGGCTTTACTCGGCTATGCGGTAATCCGTGAAATGCCCGACGGGTTCGAGCTTCTCAACATCTTGGTGCGGTCCGACCGGCGTCGTCTGGGTACTGGTGGCACCCTAATGCAGGGCATTCACGAACGTGCTGGTGGACAGTCAGTGTACCTGGAATTGCGCGCCAGTAACGAAGCCGCTGCGGCGCTTTACGAAGGTTATGGCTACATGCAGGTCGGCTTGCGCGAGCGCTACTATAGCGATGGCGAAGATGCGGTTTTGTTGATGCGACTGGCAGAGTAGCTGTCGCCTTTGGCGCCCCGCTTAGCGCAGTCGTTTCTTCTCACTGAGTAGGGGCCAGTAGTTGGGTTTACAGTTCATGAAACCGTAGGTTTGCGGGTGCATCACGGGAACCGTGCCACCGGCGCGATCGCAGTATTGGTGCCGCTGACCTAGCGCGTGCCCGACTTCATGATTGATCAGGTAGCGACGATAGTTGGCTAGGCTTCCCTTCCAAGCGGCCGCTCCTTCACGCCAACGCATGACGTTGAGTAGGACCTTGTTCTTTCGGTAACAACTTACATAACCATTGGTGTCGAGTGGCGCGCAGAGACTATCGACTGTGAGCGGTGTAGCGAGAATGATTCGCAGCTGAGCACGTCGTCGTTGTTGGAAGTAAAGTTTGCCCGTTGCCTGCCAGCCTCGGTCGTCGTTGAGGATCTCGGCGATCTCTTTTGCGAACTGTTTGAGCGGGTATCCGGTGGCCGACTCGACTTGCACCCGGTACATCACTTGGCGACCTCGGGCAGGCCGCGGCCGCGGGCCGTTAGGTGCGGTACGAAAATAGGGTCGATGGCGACGCCCGTAACGACGAAATGACTTAGAACCGAGCACGCTCGGGCCGGCTCCGGTA
>JAPKCE010000634.1 GCA_028823075.1 Myxococcota bacterium | reverse complement strand
GCCGCCGGAACTTCTGGGGCGCTAAAGACTACATCCCGTCGAAGGGATTACCCATAAAGAAGGGGTTCTCGCCTGTGGCGTGATCGGTGACATCAATCAATTCGCTGATCTGCGGAAACTCTTCCATCAAGGCCGTTTGAACACCGAACTTCATGGTGGTCGCGCTAGCGCCGCAGCCGTGACAGCCACCGCCCATTACCATCTCAATAATGCCCGTGTCTACGTCCGCCGACTTTACCTCAACCCAGCCGCCGTGAGAGGCCAGTGACGGGTTGATCATGTTCTCGACGAACTCGCTCACCTTCGCCTGAAAGCCCGTTGCGGGCGATGGTGCTTCTTGAGTCGACTCCTGGACCTCGACTTGCTCGTTTTCAGACATAAGAACCTCCGACCAATGAATACAGGACTAATATGGTCCAATCTAGGCCAGGCTGTAAAAGCACAAAGCTGAAAGGGAATCAAGGGTGTCCTGACGTCTTCTGCTTATAGCTTGTCTGAGTTCCGTGGCCTTGAGAATTAGAGGAGGGGGAGAACGTCGACCAGCCGAGATAAAACCGGTTCGAAAGCAACATCCAATAAGCCCGTTTGCAGCATGCAACACCTGTGTTAGCCGGTCCCCAACAAGGGGGATAACCATGTCCGATTCACTGATGAGCGGTAGCGTTGCCAGCGTACTCGAAGCAATCGGCGGCACGCCGATCGTCAAGCTTGGGAAGATGGCCGAGCATGTGCCGGCGAACATTTATGTGAAGCTTGAATACATGAACCCTGGCGGCTCGATGAAAGACCGCATTGGCCTCAACATCATTAATCGGGCTGAACGCGAGGAGCTGATTAAGCCGGGCGGTACCATCGTCGAAGCGACCAGCGGCAACACCGGCATGGGACTGGCCTTGGTTGCGGCCGTTCGCGGTTACAAATGCATTTTTGTAATGCCCGACAAGATGAGCGAAGAAAAGATCGCCAGCCTGCGCGCTGTGGGTGCTCGTGTGGTGATCACACCCACCAATGTCGAGCCCGATGACCCGCGCTCCTATTATTCCGTCAGTCGACGCATCGCCGATGAAACGCCAAACTCTTTTTATTCGAATCAGTACTTTAACCCGGCCAACCCAGAATCGCATTACCTCACGACCGGGCCTGAAGTCTGGGAGCAGACACAAGGTGAAATTGATGTGTTCGTTGCCGGACTCGGAACTGGTGGCACCATCAGCGGAACAGGTAAGTACCTAAAAGAGCAAGACTCTTCGGTGAGATGCGTGGGCGGGGACCCGGTAGGAAGCGTCTATTATGACCTCAAGCGTACCGGAAAGATGACTCAGGCTTTTAGTTATAAAGTCGAAGGCGTCGGGGAAGACATTCTTCCTAGTACCATCGATCTCGATATCGTGGATGAGATCGTTCAGGTGACCGACCGCGAGAGCTTTCACGCCTGCCGCGACCTTGCTCGAAAAGAGGGTGTCCTCACGGGAGGCTCGGGCGGATTAGCAGTGATGGCAGCCATTAAATACGCCGAACAGACACAGAAAAAGGAAAACATTGTTGTGCTCATGCCGGATTCGGCGATGCGCTACTTGAGCAAGCAGTTCGACGACACTTGGATGATGGAAAACGGGTTTTTGGGCCCCGAAGCCAGTGCCGGTACCGTCGCTGACCTTCTGGAAGGCCGCGATGAAGCCGTGCTTTCGTTGCATTCTAGTGCTCGCGTCGGCGACGCAGTCACGCTCATGCGCAAACATGACATTAGCCAAGCGCCGGTTCTCGATGGTC
>JAPKCE010000633.1 GCA_028823075.1 Myxococcota bacterium | reverse complement strand
TCAGGTCGATAGCGACGCTTGCAGTAACACCTGCAGTGTGGCGCGCTGCGGCGATGGCATTTTGCTTCAGGATTTAGCTCCCGGTGCGCCCGGTTTTGATTTCTGCGACGACGGCAACCCAGTCGATGCTGACGCCTGCCATAACGACTGCAGCGAGGCGCGCTGCGGCGACGGTATTTTGCGTCAGGACTTGGCTCCTGGTGCGGTTGGTTTTGAGGTTTGCGACGACGGCAACGCAATACAAACCGATGCTTGCCGCAACGATTGCACCGCGGCGCGCTGCGGCGACTCGGTAGTGCAAGCCGGTGTTGAAGCCTGCGACGACGGCAACCAAGTTCAAACCGACGCCTGCCGCAACGATTGCACCGCGGCACGCTGCGGCGACTCTGTCGTGCAAGCCGGCGTCGAAGCCTGCGACGACGGCAACCAAGTCCAAACCGATGCGTGCTTGAACAATTGCACCGTGGCGCGCTGCGGCGACTCTGTCGTACAAGCCGGTGTTGAAGCCTGCGACGATGGCAACCAAGCCCAAACCGATGCCTGCCTCAACGATTGCCGCGTCGCGCGTTGTGGTGACGGACATTTGCAGGCCGGAATTGAGCAATGCGACGATGGTAACAATGCCCAGGGCGATGGCTGTTCGGCTGCTTGCTTGGTCGACGCTCGCCCATGCTCCGAAGTGGCTAGGGCTTGGTGTCTGGCTAAGGGCTGGAGCGTCGCGGGCGGCGCTGAAGGTGGCAATCTCGTTTGTACTATCGACAATCGAGGCACCGGCTCTAACTGCGACACTTGCGGCACCTACAATATCTTAGTTTGGCGTAATGGCTCCAAGGAGCGTCATTGTGTGAACGATAACTATTCGACCGTTGCCGGCAGTTACTACAGCGCTCACACGCCCTGCGCTTGCGGGGATAACCTGGATGTATGCGGTCAGTGGGCGATGCAGGGTTGCGCGCCTGACTAAGGCTTGGAAAGCCGGGCGTAACGTAGAGCTTAGGCGCTCGTTGTGTCGCCACCCCAACGCGCTAAAAGCGCCGGGACGACCACCATATTGAGCCCTGTTGAACTGATCAGGCCGGTAAGGATAACCAAGGCCATTGGCGCTTGGATCTCGCTTCCGGGTTGTCCTAGCGCGAGCGCCAGCGGCAACAGCCCGAGCGCCGCCGTAACCGCGGTCATCAGGATGGGCGCCAAGCGTTCTCTGGCGGCCTGATCGACGGCGCTATGTCTTGGTTGCCCTTCAAGCTCCAGGTCGCGGCTGCGCGTGGCGAGTAAAATTCCGTTGCGCGTGGCGATGCCAAAGAGGGTAATAAAGCCGATGGTCGTCGCCACCGAAAGCACAGCGCCCGCCAGGTAAACCCCGACCACACCGCCAGCTAGCGCCAGCGGTAAGTTGACCAAAACGATGAGCGCCCGCCGCCAACTCTGTAGGGTGGTGGTGACGATAAAGGCGATGCCGAGAATCGCCAGCAGGCCGAGCAGCAGGAGGCGCGTCTGAGCAGCTTCGGCGCGAGCGAATTGACCGGCGTAAACGAGATGCACGCCTTTGGGCAATTTGACCTTAGCGTCGATGGCTCGACGAATCGCTGTGTCGACGGCGCGCAGATCACCGCCTTTGACGTTGGCGGTAACAACGAGTCGCCGCGAGACGTTTTCACGAAGCACATAGTTCGGCCCACTATCACGCCGTAATTCTGCCAGCGCTGCGATGGGAACCGCCGCCCCAGAAGGCGTGCTGATGCGAATCTGTCCGGCCTTTACGGCGTCGGTT
>JAPKCE010000632.1 GCA_028823075.1 Myxococcota bacterium | reverse complement strand
TCAAAAGCAAATTCCTAGCAGTCGAAGTGGTAGATCGGGCGACTGCCTATTTCAGTGCAGCCAAGAACGCCAGCAAGTCCCGCACGTCTTTTTCTGACAAGGTGCTCAAGAGTTTCGCCGGCATCAGTGATGATTCTTGCGCCTTGATGCTCTTAACTTTCGCCTTTGGCAGCCGCATGACTTTGTTCTGCAGATCGGTGAGCGACACGAAGTCGTCGCTGTTCTCGGTGACGAAGCCATTGAGCGTCCGTCCGTCGGTCGTCTTCAAAACCGTCGCCTTGAATCGCTCGGCGACCTGCTTGCTCGGGTAGACAATCGCGTCGGCAAGCTCTTCGCGTTTTAGCCTGAGGGTCGCGCCCGTCAAAGCCGGACCGAATAGGGTCGCTGCCTTCTCGTCGATGCCGCCGTGGCAGGCGAAACAGCCGGTGTTGAGGTAGACCTGGCGACCGTGGGCGGCGTCGCCCTCGTCGAGGTTTTTAGCATCCTTGATGAGCGAATGCAGCGCACCGTCGGTCATGAGTTTTGCCACCTTCACCGGACGCGCGACAAATGCCTCGTTGAATTTGCCCCGGTACCAATCCTGCCAAAATTCCTGTGCGATGATTCCGGACACATCGGGGGCGAAGGGTTCGAACTCGCGGAATGCCTCGAGCGCATTCTTTGTCGGTTCGCTGACGTTGACGCTGGCGACCCAGGTTGCGCCGTCGCGTGCGCCATCGGTCTGCCAACTCTCCGACGGGCGCTTCGTCATGCGCCACCTCGAATTTGTCGACACTGCACCAGACCCGCCGTCGCCCGTCCACTTGAGCTTCGCGATCAGACCGGCCGGACCACCCAAGTTGACGCCGTGGACAGCGATCACGTTTTTGCCGCTCCTCAGCGCCTTGAGCACATCGGCGCGCAGCGGCTTTAACCATTCCTTGCTCGCCGCCACCTGCTTTCCATTGATGAACGCTGTGAATTCGTTGTCGCAGGTGATCGCCAATTCCCCTGCCCCGGGTGTGCCGGCCACCTCGAACTCGTGCGCGAACCACACCTGATCGTTGTCGATTTGCTTGCCGGACGACCAGATGACTTCCGGCGCGCTCCCGAAACCGGGACGCTGTCTGCCAGTGAGCGTCGCCAGCGCGCCTTCTACGACCGCGGCCTGCTGCGGCATCAGTTCGAGCAGGCGAAAGTAGACCGCCTGCGCGCCATGGCGCTCCCCGAACTTCGCGTTGGGCAGCCAATTCGCATAGGACGAGATCGGTAGACCGCCGTCTCGCAATCGTTGCACCGCGAGCGCGATCAGTTCCTGATCATCGGAGCTCATCAGTTTCGTCAGAAAGATCCGCGCAGTTTCTTCAGGGGACATCGGGTTGGATGCGAGCGCCTTGAAGAGCCCTTTCTGCATCGCCGGGCTCAATCCTTTCTGCTGTTGCGCCCCGACTAGAAATTTCCCGATCGACGGCCGGTTCATCGTCGACATGACATCGAGCAAGGCCATGCGCGCCGCATCTGTCTTCGCTGCCCGATACTGTTTGAGGATGATCTGGTCCGCGTCCGGTCGCGAGTTGAGGCCTCTGAACGCGATCGACGCAAGCTGGCTGCCCGGGATGATCTCGTCGATGAATCCTCCTAGTGCGAGCGCGTGTCTTTCGGCTAGCTGGTTGAGGGTGGTCGCCCAGAATCCTCCAAACTGCCGG
Organism: Myxococcota bacterium; assembly: GCA_028823075.1. Lineage (GTDB taxonomy): Bacteria > Myxococcota > UBA4151 > UBA4151 > UBA4151 > CACGMS01. The sequence goes on along the minus strand of JAPKCE010000632.1, from coordinate 89 downwards.
CCCTTACCGTTGAGTTCTGCGAACCATCCGGTCTGGGTTGAGATCAGCCACTTTGCCAAGCGTGTACTCTCAGCAGCCGTCCAACCCTC
>JAPKCE010000631.1 GCA_028823075.1 Myxococcota bacterium | reverse complement strand
GTCATGAAACTCTTGGGTCGCGTCTCGCCCTAATCGAGCTTCAAGTCGCGCCCAGAGCCGATTGCTGGTGATCACCGTGTTGAGAAAGTCGCGAATGCCAGCGTCCATATAAATCGTCAGGCGCGACAACTGTTCATCGCTTAACGTCTCAAGGAGCTCGCCGGGGTCGTTGGTCCGCGTATGCCGCCGTCCGGGGACCTCATCGAAGCTGCCGTTGTCTTCGCCGAGATCTCCGGTGTCAGAGACGCCATCGACGCCAAAGTCATCGAAGGGCTCACCGTCGTCGTGCTGCCAATTGCCTTCTAGGCCGCCCGGGCTGTCGAACATGTGAAAGTCATCACCGTTCGGGTCGGGATTGCTCAGTGCATCGAACCCGGGCTCGTCCTCATTTGCCAGCCCATCGCTGCCAACATCGCTGTAGCGCTCATGGCCGTTGATGATAATTGGCTCCGCGTAGTCGCGCCTGCCGTTACGGTTGAGATCGACCGCAAGTAGAATACCGACCGGCTTTCTACGGGGAGTTTCGGGTAGAATTCTGCCGAGCTTCGCCTCGAAGGTCCCTTCTTCGTCAACCTCACGTCCATCGCAGAAGGTAATTACAGGATAATCACCGCGCGGATTGTATTCGGCATTATAAAAGCCTTCGAAAACGAGCGGGTTCGCACAGCGCTCGCTTTCGCTCTGAGCCCACCAGGCCGCGGTGATACCCGGCGCGGCCCAGGGAAGCTCAATGTTGCGCGGGTAGAACGAATTACCGAGTCCTTTGATAATATCATGGAAGGTATCCATCAACTTATCGCGGTTAAAGCTTCCGCCGCGGCCACCCTCTGGCCCTCGCCACCAGTTGTTATAATCACCTACCGCCTCGTAGATCGGTTGGGCTCCTTCGGGGTAAGCGCTCAGTGGAGCGACCGGCGATGAGCCGAGCAAGAGCGGGCTGGGTTGGTTGGAATAGACACCGCAAAAGGCATCGACATTGTCCAGGTCATCGCCTGCTGCCATTAACTGCTCAAGGTGCTCCAGCGTACAAAACCCGCCGAGCCAACCGCGTTCGATCATGCGTTCAAACCCTGCCAAGTCGACCAAGGGCCCGCCCATAATCCCGACAAAATCAAACTTCTCAGGATGCTTAAACCCGAGCATAGCCGCGGCGCCGCCGCCCATGCTAACACCCGAGATTGCCCGCCAGGTATAGTGGCGCGTCGGCACTTTCTCAGGCTCTGGCTCATCGGAGCAGCCAGCTAGGCTTGGCATCGCCAATGCCAGCAGTAAAAGCACCCACCTGTTTTTCCTTTGCAGAGCCTGTCGTCGCCTGATAGCCGCCGCACCCTCTTTCAAAGAACCTAGGAGCTTCATTATGCGTGAACTCATCAAACTCGTCTCCACAGCCGATACGGGCTACTATTATGTCACCGATAAGAAGCGCGCTCAGGGCGTCGGTAAACTAGAAAAGAAAAAGTACGATCCGGTTGTACGCAAGCATGTGCTCTTCAAAGAAGCCAAGATCAAGTAGCTTCCTTTGGGCCAAGGTTTCCATCGGACAACTTGACCACCGGCTCTCGCGAGGGGATGACCTTTGCGGGAGCTTTGACGTTTTTCAGCGGTGATTTCATTCACCGCTCGTAGATAAGGAGATAGCGCCAATGGCTGATTTTACCATGGGTGTTGAAGAAGAGTTTTTCATTGTCGATCCAGAGACCCGAGGTCTCGCGCCCGGCTATATGGATATGGTCGCGGCCGCGGCCTTGGACCCGAACAGTATCGAGCTTAAAGAG
>JAPKCE010000630.1 GCA_028823075.1 Myxococcota bacterium | reverse complement strand
GAGATCAGTGATGATTCGTCACGATTGGACCGTGGATGAGGCCTTGGCCCTGTTCGAACTCCCCTTCATGGACCTCTGCCAGCAGGCTCAGGGGGTGCACCGCGCCCATCATCCTGCGAACCGCGTGCAGTTGTGTACACTGAGCAATATAAAAAGCGGCGGATGCCCCGAAGATTGCGCTTATTGTCCCCAATCTGCGCGCTACGCGACGGGGACTGAGGCCGAGGCTCTATTGCCTGTAGAAACGGTGCTTGAGCAGGCGCAAATAGCCCAACAAAACGGCGCCTCGCGGTTTTGCATGGGCGCTGCTTGGCGAAAAGTGCGCGACAACAAAGACTTCGACAAAACTCTCGATATGGTGCGCCAGGTTTCGGCGCTCGGGCTCGAGGTCTGCGCCACCTTCGGCATGATCACGGACCACCAAGCTCAGCGTCTCGAAGAAGCGGGTTTAACCGCTTACAACCACAACATCGATACCAGCCCAGAATATTATGAACGGGTGATCTCTACACGGCTTTTCGAGCAGCGTCTCGAGACGCTGGAGGCCGTGCGCAAGGCCGGGTTGAGGGTCTGTAGTGGAGGAATTGTCGGAATGGGCGAAACCTTACGCGATCGCGCGGGCATGTTGGTGACCCTTGCCAACCTCCAGGCGCATCCGGAGTCGGTACCGATCAACAGTCTGGTAGCGATCGAAGGGACGCCGCTCGAAGAGCAAGAGCCGGTCGATTCTTTCGAGTTCTTACGCATGATCGGTGTGGCTCGGTTGATGATGCCTGCGTCGCGTATTCGCCTCGCCGCAGGGCGCCAGAGTCTGTCGCGAGAGGGGCAAGCCTTGGCCTTTCTCTGCGGCGCTAATTCTATCTTTTATGGTGATCGCTTGCTGATCACTGACAATCCCGATGTGGCCGCCGATCGCGCCCTTTTTGAGACCCTTGGTATTGAGCCGCTGCAAGCCCGGCCGCGCAGCAGGAAAGCGCTTACCGACGGCGACGTTAAGGCGCCTGAAGCGACGCTTTAATGCGCAGCATCAGCGAGCGCCTTCAAAGCCTAAAAGGCAGCGGAAATTTACGCTGTTTATCGATGGGGTCGGGCGTCGACTTGAGCAGCAACGACTTCCTCGGGCTAAGCCAGGACCCGGCGCTTCGCCAGGCCCTCAGCGAGGCTTTACAGTCGGGAATCAGCTTAGGGAGTACCGGCTCGCGCTTGTTATCGGGACAGTGCCCCGAGTGGCAGGTTTTAGAGCAGCGTTTCGCAGCCTGGCAGGGGCGGTCGGCGAGTTTGTTTTTCGCCACCGGCTACAGTGCCAACGTCGGCTTGCTCAGTAGCCTTGTTCAGCCCGGTGACCTGGTGCTGAGCGACGCTCTGAATCACGCGAGCATCATCGATGGTCTACGTCTGTCGAAGGGGCGCGTGCAGATCATCGAGCATAACGACCTTGGCGCCTTCGAGCGAGCGCTTGCCAGCTCGGCAAAACGAGCCTGGATCGTTGTCGAATCTGTTTATTCTATGGATGGTGATCTGGCGCCGCTTGATGGTCTTTGCGATTTAGCGGAGCGTTACGATGCTCGGTTGATCGTCGACGAAGCTCACGCCACCGGGGTTTTTGGTGAACATGGCGCCGGTTTATGTCGCGCGCTTAAGCATGCTCCTTTCGCAACGGTTCACCCTTGCGGCAAAGGGATGGGGCTCTCGGGCGCTTTCGTTTGCGCCGATGAGTCGACCATCGAGTTGCTGCTCAATCAAGCCCGTTCCTTTATCTACAGCACAGCGCCCAC
>JAPKCE010000629.1 GCA_028823075.1 Myxococcota bacterium | reverse complement strand
GCATGAGGCTGTTTAGGATGCGTGCCACCCCAGCGGAGACGCCTTCGATGGCCTCCATATCGAGCACGGCGACACCGGGCTTTTCGACCACGGGTTCCGGCACCGCCTCGGGCTTCGCTGGCGTTTCGGGAGCGGCTTGCACTGCTGGGGTAACCGGTACCACTTTTGCCTTGTACCGCTTACGGCGCTTACGCCGCCGCTTACGCGCCGCAACGCTGTCCGCGGGAAGCTCAAAAATAGCCGAAGACCCCCCCCGCGCTTCGCAAGGAAGCGAGATGAAGAGGGAGGTTAGTAAAAGAGAAGTGAAAAACCGTTGGAAGATCATGGGCGCACTATGAAAGAGACAGCCCTAGGGGTCAATGGTCGGTACCGGCCGACTCATCACTCCAGGCCAAGAGCAAGCGTCTCTCAGCAACGGTGAGCAGGCGCAGATCGCCGGGCTCCATGCCCTCGATCCCCACCCCGCCGATGGTTAGGCGGATGATGCGTAGAACCGGGTGACGAATGCGCATAAACATGCGTTTAAGTTGCCGATAACGGCCTTCGTGCAATTCCACTTCGACCCAGGTGTTGCTCCGGGTTTCGCGCAACCTATCAATGCGGCAAGGCTTGGTGCGCCCATCGTCTAAACGCACGCCGCCACGCAGCTTTTCGAGCTTAACGTTTTCGGGCTTGCCCTTGATTTTGACCATGTACACTTTGGGCACGTGGAAGCGCGGATGCATGAGCCGGTTGGCGAGTTCGCCGTCGCTGGTAAAGAGCAGCGCACCTTCCGCGTCGTAATCAAGACGACCGACAGGGAAGAGCCGCACCATACGATCCGGCAACAGGTCTTTGACCGTCGGGCGCCCTTCGGGGTCGCTCATGGTCGTCACCATCTTGGTCGGTTTGTAGCCCACGAACACCTCAGCATCTTCGCTGTTAGCCGTACCAAGCACCGCTCGCCGACGCCCAACAAAGACTTTATCCTTGTCCGGGTCCACGTGATAAGCGGGGTTCTTTTCGACTTTGCGGTCGATGGTCACCTTGCCGGCTTTGATCAAGGCCTCAGCGCCGCGACGTGACTCGAGGCCACAGCGAGCGATGTATTTTGCCAGCCGAATACCCTTTTTTTCGTTCTCTTCAGTCATCTCTACCTCAATCCGCAGGCGAGACGCGCCCGCTTCATTACTGCTTGAGCTCGCGTTCGGGCACGTTCGGCGCCCTGGCTCAAAATCGTTTCAACTTTTTGCGGTTGCGCAAGGAGTTCGGCGCGCCGCTCCCGCAACGGCGCCATATGCTCGTCCATGACTTCTTTTAGGGCAGCTTTGGCATGCCCGTAACCGTAACCACCAGCTACATAATCGCTCTTCATCTGCTGTACAGAAGCATCGTCCGCGAAAAGCTCGTAAAGCTTAACAACCGTACAATTAGTGGGGTCTTTAGGGTCGTCGAGGTCTGTTGCATCGGTGACTATTTTACCCAAACGCTTCTTGAGGGCCTTACCTTCGAGAAACAATGGGATGGTGTTGCCAACGCTCTTACTCATCTTCCCCCCGTCGAGCCCGGGGACGACGGCCGCCGATTGCGAAATAATCGGCTCTGGCATGCGAAAAACCTCGCCGTAGCGATGGTTGAAGCTGCGCGCGAACTGCCGCGCAAATTCCAAATGTTGTTGTTGGTCTTTGCCCACCGGCACCTCGTCGGCGTCGTAAAGCAGAATGTCGGCAGCCATCAACACGGGGTAGCAAAGAAGGGCAGAGCTCGGCGCAACGCCTTTGGCGACCTTGTCTTTGTAGC
>JAPKCE010000628.1 GCA_028823075.1 Myxococcota bacterium | reverse complement strand
GCGTCACGCTAAGCTTAAAAATATGCTCAGTATTCTCACCGATGAACAGCGCACCCGAGTCGCCGCAAAAATGCGCAAGTTGAAGGGTAAGCATGGCAAGGCACACGGCCATTGAGCCTGGGTCGCCTGCTCCTCGTTGAAGACGATAAACGCTTGGCCGACCTGCTCAAAGCCTACCTTGAGCAGGCCGGCTTTGTTGTCGATTGTGAAGGCGACGGATTGCGCGCCTCGATGCGCATCCCAAACGAACAACCCGACGCGGTGATTCTCGATGTGGGCCTGCCCGGAATCGATGGGCTCGAAGTCTGCAAACGGGTTCGCGGTGAATACGGCGGTGTGATTCTCATGCTCACGGCCCGCGGCGATGAGCTCGACCAGGTGCTCGGCTTGGAATTAGGGGCCGATGCCTATGTCACGAAACCGACGAGCCCTCGGGTTTTGGTGGCTCGCCTCAAAGCCTTGTTGCGGCGCTCTCGGGGAGACTGGGAGGAAGAAGAGAACGTATCGAGCGGACCTTTAAGCCTTGAGCGAAAGTCGCGTTCGGCGCGTCTACATGGCAGTGACATGCATCTCTCCAGTGGTGAATTTGACCTGCTTTGGCTGCTCGCAAGTCGACCCGGCCGGGTGCTCGAACGCGAGTCTTTGCTCGACGCGCTCGACCACGACCTCGATACCAGCGGCCGCGCCATCGACATGATGATCTCACGCCTGCGGCAGCATCTCGGCGATAAGCCCGGCAAACCGACCTGGATTCGCACAGTGCGCGGCATGGGTTACCTCTTTATGAGCCCCGAGTAGCCATGGCTCCACTTTTTTTACGCGGCCTCCTTGGCTTACTTCTGGCCATTGGCTTGGCCCTCGGGCTGGGCATGGTTCTCGGCAAAGCGACCAGTTATCAAGGCAAACAAGAGGCGCTCATGCGCGCCGAGAAAAATATAAAACGCATTCAGCATGCTTTGCAAAATGAACGCGGACGACTGCGCCGTCGGGTACGCAAGACTCGGCGTAAACTCAGACTCGAATTCCATCTCTGCCCTGGCAAAGGCGGGCAGATCATCAAAGCGCTTGGCGAGGGTCGCGGCAGTGTGGTCCGACGCCCTGGAAAAGGCCATTTTTTGCGCCTTCCTATCGCCTTGGCTGGCGAAGCATCGCAGGCCCTCTGTGTACGGATCCAGGGCAGATCAAGGCGCCGTCTGCTCGTTTTCGGACTCGCCGGCGGACTGGGTCTGCTGATCGGTCTCGGGTTTTTACTGCTGCCATTAACGCGCCGTCTCAAACGCATCGAAAAAGTCCTGCACCGAGTGGCAGAAGGTGATCTCAGCGCTCGCGTTAACGATTCGTCGAAAGATGCGGTGGGTAGTTTGGCGCGGGGGGTGGACCAGATCGGCGGGCGCATCGCGGCATTACTGGCTGCTCAACGCCAACTGCATGCCTCGGTCAGTCATGAATTGCGCACGCCGCTAGCGCGTTTAGCGGTCGCCATCGATCTGGTTCAAGACCATCCGAGCGCTAAAATATTTGATGGCATGCGCCAGGATGTCGGCGAGCTCGACCACCTCGTCGGCGAACTGCTGTTGCTGGCGCGACTGCAAGACCCGAACGCTAATTTAGTCTTGGCCGAACTCGACCTCGCCAAACTGTGCAGCGAACGCTTTGAGACCGCCAAACGCGGTGATGGCCGAGCGCTCAACTGGCTGCTAAAAGCGCCCGACGGCCTTTTAGTTCAAGGTGATGCTCGGCTTCTGGCGCGGCTCATCGATAACCTCCTGAGCAACGCGGCACGC
>JAPKCE010000627.1 GCA_028823075.1 Myxococcota bacterium | reverse complement strand
CACCCGCGCTGCCGCATCGGTTGACGCGTCCATCGAAGCGCGAGCCTTTGATCTCGCCGATAAGTTGATCCGCATTTACGAGGATTCAAAATACCGACGAGACGGTAAAAAGGTCACCGGCAAAGATCGCAAGAAGCTAATCGCAGAAGATTACGATCGCTTTATCTGGAAAATGCGCATCGCTCTCGGCCGCGGCGCAGCGAGCAGCGATAAGAAAGTCAAAGCCCGTTACGCCGACGAACTGCTTAACGAAAAAACAGGTTTGGTTGAAAGAGCACTGTCTTCAAACACTCCGGGCAGCGCCCGTCGCACGCTCAACTTGATGAAGGCCAACGCCCACATCCTTCGCGGCAAAAAAGACGAAGCCCAGAAAATCTATGAAAACTGGTTGGGTAACGAGCCTAAACAGATGGCTCGCCCTGAAACTCAAGAGGCGCTGGCCAACTTGTACATCGCTCATAAGAGTTGGTCCGAGGCCGAGGCGGCCATTCAAAAGGCAGGCAACCTTTACGGCGGTCAGGGTTACGATGTGCATACCCTGCGGCGGATTTATCACCTCTACGCCCGTTTCTGGACAGCCAAAAAGGACAAGCGTAAGGCCAAGGTTTGGGCCGACAAGGCTGCCGGAAAGTAGCCTGAGCATACTTATATCATGAGTTCTGACGGCGGAGGGCTTAAGGCTCTCCGTCGTGCTTTTTATCGCGCTTTGGGGCAGGCTGTCCGCATTGACCCAAGGTCCGCACGCAGGCTAGTCTTGCCGCGCTGGAGAGTTCACAGTGACTTGTAAACATCTATTGTATTCTGCGCTCATTTTCGTCGGCATGGCGTGTGGCGGCGGCGGCGGCTGCGGTGGCTGCGCCTGCCTCGAGCCCCTCGAAGGCGGCTTTCCGGTCGATGAATTGGCTAACAGCGCTGGACAGTTGCGCGTGACGGGTACTGGGCTCGACTTCATCGAGACCAATATGGCGCCCATTTTGGGCAGTTTTGTCGGTATGACCTGTCCGGGCGAGGTGCCCTGTCCCGGCGGTTCGAGCTGCGCTGATGGGCGTTGCATGAGCAACGGAAACCCGATCTCGACCTTGGGCTTTCGCGTGCCGCCCACGCGCAGTAGCGGTGCGCGAATCTGCGAAGGTGCGGGGACTCGCGAATGCAATGTCTATATCGATATTAACAATGTCTCGATAAATCCAGTCGAGCCGAACCGAGTTGATATTGCTGCCCGTATGGATATCAATTCCGACCCGATAAAAGTGCGCTACTTGTTCATTCGCTGTGATATTCGTGTGGTGGCGCGAAACAAGGCGATTTCGGTTCCTCTCACCTTAAGGTCCGACAATCCCTTGCGCCGATTGGCCATTGAGGTGGGCGACCCCGACTTTTCGATCGATTCCGGTGATGTCCGTTTATGCAGCGGTTTGAACTGGATGCGCGGCGTTATTATCGGCTTATTGCGAAGTACAATTAACGATTCCATTCGTGACGCCGTGCGCGACGCCGTGGACGAAAACCTATACCAAAACTGCGACAACGGTTGCCCTCAAAATACAGCCTGTGGCGATGGCTACTGCCGTTTCCCTGGCGGTGCTAAAGTGCCGGTCGCAATGGGCGTCGAGGGGCGTATTGATTTAGGCGCAGCACTGGCTGGCCAAGGCCCAGAAGGCTTGATCGATGGTGTCGTGGATATCGGCTTGGTCGCTGGCGGTACGGCTGGAACGCGTAACGCCGGCGTTGAAATTGGTTTGATGGGTGGTGCTCGGGTCGAGGAGCCGTCGGCTTGCGTGCCCG